>CAZTUO010000049.1:4137-14575 GCA_964616355.1 uncultured Nitrospira sp. | reverse complement strand
GGTCATCCAGAATTTCTCACGTGACACCTTGACACCCAACACAGTTGCTCCCTGGAAGGGCGAGGGCATTGCTCGGAGGTGTACCATGTTGGCGATCCTGGTTTTGGCAGGTGGTCTGATCCTGGCGGCCAGCCCGGCATTGGCGGAGACGAGCTTTATCTTCGATTCCCAGGGCAGCACCGGGACGATCCTCACCCCGGGAGACGGCTCGACCTCGTTTTTCTTCGGAAGCGATGGGACGACGGGAACGATCCTGCGCCCGGGGGGCGGGAACATCGGGTTCTACAACTTCTCGCAGCCCGACGGGCGGCAGCACAGCGGGACGATCCTTACGTTCCCGAGCCCGCCGCCGATCCAAGCTCAGCCTCCGGCGGCGATCGCGCCGGTCCAGCCCCTGCTCCTGGCGCCGCCATCCCCGCTGCGCGAGACGCTGCCCGCACCCTCCCGGTGGCCGGACTGGCAGCGGTAGGCGCACGCCCCGCCCCGGTCAGGGCAGAAGGTCGTAGGATATTCGACCTAGCGAACCTTCTGTGCTATGATGCCGCCCCGGGGACGCCGACAGACCCCTAGCCCAGGCCTAGCGTGTACAAGGAAGGGACCTTACTCCAATTCAAGGATGGTACCACCCGAGTCGTCACCCGCGTGGACGAGGACAACTATCGCATGCGGATCGTTCCCGTCGGGGAAGTCTTCGGGTAATGGTTCACGATGAGTGAGCTGGAGCTGCTCGGCGTCAAGGAAATCGGCAAGGCCGACTAATTCCCCTCGCCCCGAACACCGCCCCACCCGGGTCATGCCCCTGTAGCGGGCTGTCTAATCGGGATCCATATCGAGGACGGGCACACAAGGATGTGCTGCAGGCGAGGCGTCAGTCGGAGCCCGCTCTCCGCAATCACGACCGTGACCGCTTCCCCACCCGAAGCCACAGTCGCTTGCCCCTGCCACCCCCACGCACGGCCGCACGTCACCCAGGGCGGGAGCAGGGACCAGGCCTGCACTGTGCAGGTTTGACCCGCATGCACGAAGGTCGAAGGGGTCAGTGGCCCCTGCGAGCCGATGGTCCAGTTCCCGAGCAGCACAGATGGGGTGACGAACGAGCTGAGGCGAAAATCCATGGGCGCTTCCCTCTGGAGCAGGCCGCCGAGTATGGCATTTTGCGCAGGGCCTGTCCAGTGCCAGGCACGCAGAACTGCCTAGAACCGCTTGCCGAGCATCACCCCGCCGCCCAGGCCCCGCTCCAGGGCGATCGGCCGGAGCTGCCAGCCGTCCTCGTCGTCCTCGTGCCGCTTGCTGAGGAAGTAGCCCATCCCCCAGCCGATCAGCGCGCCGGCCACCACATCGGACGACCAATGCTGGTCCGTGTAGAGGCGCGCGAACGAGACGGCGGTCGCGAGCGTGTAGGCGGTCCAGGCGACGGGGCCGGGATAGCGTTCCGCGAACACCGTCGCGACGGCGAAGCTCGCGGCGGCGTGGTTGGAGGCCATCGAGCTGCCGGTGCCGCTGAACGGTCGGAAGTGGGTCGCTCCTTGGTTCGCTTCGGGCCGCGCGCGGCCGGTGACGAACTTGAGCGCCGTCGCGGCGGTCACCGCGAAGGCCTCCGCCTCCAGGCCGATCAGCCCCGTGCGCGTGAGCTTGCTCGTCCCCCCGAACTCCTCGACCCCCAGCCCGACCACGACGACCCCGGCGTTGAGTCCGGCGAGCGCGGCGGGACCGAGCGCGTGGTCCAGGCTATCGAAAGCGTCCCGGCTGTCCGGCGAGCTGTTGCGCCGGATCAGCCGACGGATCGGATGGTCAGCGGCAATCAGACCGCCGACGACAGCCAGCCCGCCCCCGAGCTTGAGCACGTCATACCGGTCCATCCGGGCTGGCGAGGTCGCGAGCGCACGGGCGTCCTCGAGGACTGCCTTCGCGCCGCCAGTGATGGATTCGTCCTCAAGCTCGACGACCCGCGGCGGCGGGACGGACTCCCCGGCCCGGACCGGAGCCGCGATCGGCACGATCAGGGCGAGCGCGGCCAGGAGCAGCGCCCCTGGCCCCAAGCTCTGGAGCTGGCGCCAAAGTCTGCTCACGTGTCAGCCGCCGGGGATGACGACCCAGTCGAGGACGCGCTGGCGAACGAGCGCGACGCCGATGGAAGCGGGAGAGCCAGAACTCGCGGGCGAACGTGCAAGCTGGTCATGGAGCGCCCACAATAGTGGAAACGACGCGTCATTTCAACCACGAGGCAGCACCGATCCGACAACCGCCTCCACGCCAGGCCGACCGGCGCCGAACCCGCCGGACGCGTCGTCGTGGCTTCGGCAACGGGGCTCGTCGTACCGGATCCTCCCGGGGCCCCCTTGCATCGCGCGCCGGTTCCTGGCATAAGCAGCGCCCGAGCGCGGTCAGCGACCGGTCCGTCCCTGAGCTGCTCGCGCGCGAGCCCTGCATCCCAACAGCGGGCCGTTCTACGAGCTGGTTCCCGGCTCGCATCAGCAGGCCCTCCAGCGGGAGGGGCCGGCGCAGGAGCTGCTCCTCCCGATGGTGCCGGAGCTGGCGATCGCTTACCGGTCGCTGCTGGGGGGCGAGCCGGATCCCCGGACGGTCAAGCCTGCGGCCGCGGACCAGGGCCGGCCAAACGAGCCGCAGAGCCAGTCCATTGAGGAGCGGCTGCAGGCCCTCGAGCGGCTGCGCGAGCAGGGCGTCATCACCGAGGAGGAGTTCACGAGCAAGAAACGGGAATTGCTGGAGCGCTTCTGAGCCGGCCGAACCCGCTGCTTGCTTCCAACGGCGCGTTGTGTTACAAGCAACGAAAAGCCCCCATTATACAGATTAAGTGCGACAACCTAGAAGGAGGATACCATGGAGACTGTAGTCGGAGGGGCAGTGATCGGCGCGGCGGTCGCGATGGTCGCCCCGAGCATCGTCTCGGGGATCGCCTCGGCGCTTCGTCCCTTAGCGAAGGAAGTCATCAAGGGCGGCCTCATCGTCTACAACGCGGTGTCCGGTCTCATTGCGGAGACCAGCGAGCAGTTCAGCGACCTCGTCGCGGAAGCGAAGGCGGAGATCAACAAGCCGGCGCCCTCGGACAACGGCACCAAAGGAGACGGGGGCGGCAACTAAGGCGCGAGGCAGATCCGCCGTGGACGGAGCTCATCCCGCGGCGGACGTCAGCTTCGATGGGCTGCCGGAAAGAAGCGGGCGCGTTCACCGTCGTTCTCGACGGGCTCTCTGGGCTTCGGATCATTCGCTATCCTTTTCCCACCAGCCGAGCCGACAACGAGACAACCTCGGTCCCCGCGCCGGACCGCGCGGCCGCGCCGCCACGGCCCGTGACTCTTCGCCAACAGGAGCACTCATGAGCCGAGCAGGGGTCTGTCTAGTCCACGCCATTCCCGGCCGCATGCGGCTCAAGCTCGATCGGCTCCGGCAGGACCCTTCGTTCGCCGAGACGATCCAGCGCGAGCTGCCTGCCCTCGCGGGCATTGACTCCGTCGAGACCAACCCCGAGACCGGCAGCGTCCTGATTCAGTACGACCGCTGGCAAGCTGCCGCGCTAGACTTCCACCTGTCGGTGGCGCGGGTCCTGGAGCTCTCGCCCGCCGACCTCGATCCCCAGCAGCTCCAGGCCCTCCTGAAGGCCACCAGCGACAGCTCGCTCGCCGTCTCCGCCAACGACGACGGCGAGGCGGTGGCACCGCCGGCGCCCGTGACGACGCTGGCGCGCACGGAGATCGTCCACCACATTCCAGGGCGGGTCCGCCTCCGCGTGCCGGCCCTGACCGCTCGGCCCCGCCTCGCCGAGCCGCTGGCGCAGTACCTTGGGGACCAGCCCGGCGTGACCGGCGTCGGCGTCAACACCTGGTGCGACAGCGTGACGGTGACATTTGATCCCACCCGGTGGACCGCCGAGTCGCTCTGCCGGTTCGTCCGGGCGCTCCGGCACGAGGACGTGGAAGCCTCCCGCCGCAAGAATCCTTCGAACGGGCAGGCGCAGCCCGTCACGGAGTCGGGAGCCGGTCCCGAGCTGTGGTATTCGAGCACCGCCATCGCGCTCTGGTTCACGGCGGAGCCGCTCGCGGTCCCGCTCATGCCCGTCTTGCTCCTCGCCAGCGCCATCCCCATGCTGTCGCGCGCCTATCGCTCGCTGGCCGACGACGGCAAGCTGAACGTGGACGTGCTCGACGCCTCGGCGACGGCGCTGCTGACGGTCCAGGGGAACCTCCCGATGGCGACGTTCATGGTCTGGCTGATCAACGTGGCGGACTACATCCGGGACGCCACGATGATGCAGTCGAAGCGGGCTATCGAGGAGGTCCTGGCCTTCCAGCACCAGGAGGCCTGGGTAGTCCGGGACGGGAAGAAGCTCCGGGTGCCCGTCGCGGCGCTGGAGGTCGGCGAGACCGTCGTCGTGTACCCTGGCGAGCGCATCGCCGTGGACGGCACCGTCGCCTCCGGCAAGGCGATGGTGGACCAGGCGAGCCTGACCGGTGAATCGCTCCCCGTAGAGAAGAGCAAGGGGGACCCGGTCTATGCCTCGACCGTCGTCCGCGAGGGCAAGCTGTACATCCTGGCGGAGCGGATCGGGCAGGAGACCGAGGCGGCGCGCATCGTCCGGCTGGTCGAGGAGGCGCCCGCGCGGGAGACCAAGATCCAGAACTACGCGGTCAAGTGGGCGAACGACCTCGTGCCCTACAGCTTCCTGGCCGCCGGGGCCGCGGCCGCGATCGGCGGCGGGTTGCAGGGCGCCGCGGCCGTGCTCATCATTGACTACGGGACCGGCATCCGGATCGCCGCCCCCACGGTCGTTCTGTCCTCGATGACCAAAGCGATTCGCCACGGCATCCTGATCAAGGGGGGCCGTCACCTGGAAAACCTGGCCGAGGTGGACGCGATCGTCTTCGACAAGACCGGCACGCTCACGTCCGGGCACCCCGACGTCCTGGACGTGCACGCCTACGGAGCCTGGATCAGGGAGGAGGTGCTGGCCCTCGCCGCCGCCGCGGAGCAGCGACTCACGCACCCGGTGGCGGACGCGATCGTCCGCGCCGCGGCGGCTTGGGGCCTGCGGATCCCCGAGCGGGCCTCCTCCGAGTACACCCTCGGCCTCGGCGTCGCGTCGGTGGTGAACGGCGCGACGGTCCTCGTCGGGAGCCGCCGGTTTATGACCAAGCACGGCATCGCGCTCTCCCGGAAGATCCAGCGCGACCTCCGCGAGATCGAGCGGCAGGCCGTCTCCCCGCTCTGCGTCGCGGCGGACGGGGAGATCATCGGCGTGCTCTCCTACGCCGATCCCTTGAGGCCCGAGGCGCCGCAGGTGATCCAGGCCCTGCGGGCGCGCGGGATTCAGGAGATCGTGCTCCTCACAGGGGACCACCAGGCTGTCGCCAAGCGGGTCGCCGACCAGCTCGGGGTCACAGACTTCATCGCGGAGGCCTTCCCCGGCGAGAAGGCGCAGGTGGTGCAGCGCCTGCAGCGGCGGGGCCGGAAGGTCGCCGTCGTCGGGGATGGCATCAACGACTCCCCCGCCCTCGCCCATGCGGACGTCGGGATCGCTGTCCAGGGCGGGACCGACGTAGCCAAGGAGACGGCCCCGGTCGTCCTCCTCCACGGCGGGCTCTGGAAGATCCCGCTGGCCATTGACATCAGCCGGGAAGCCGTCGGGTTGATCCGGCAGAACTGGAAGATCATCTCGATCCCCAACACCATCGCGCTCGGCTTCGCCTGCATCGGGCTGCTGGGCCCCATCGGCTCGACGCTCCTGAGCAACGGCTCGGCGATCATCGCGACCTTGAACGGGCTGCGGCCGCTGCTGGACGGGCGGCCAGATCGCTCGCCCCAGCTCGCGCGGCAAGACTGGGAGACTGTGGACGTCACCGCGAACGAGCTGGTGGCGGAGAGCGAGGACGAGCGGCCGGCTCCCGCCATACGCTTCGCCCTGCCCGAGTCGGCGTAGCCAGGCCCGAGCGGCCATGAAGAGGAGGTGAGGCCGGTGACCTCAGAGGGCCATCACCATGGCTCCCACGAGCCCCGCAGGCTGCACCGGATCCAGTTCGACTTTTCCGACAAGATCCTCGCGCAGCTCCACACGCTGCAACAGCGGCTGAAGGCGGCCACCCGCGGCGAGGTCGTCCTGAAGGCCTTGAAGGTGCTCATCTGGCTCGAAGAGCACCTCCACCACGGCCACACGATCATTGTCAAGAAGCCGAGCGGGGAGATGATCCAAGCCCACTTCCCCTTCCTGCACGGGGAGAAGGGCCCGCAGCACCCGGCGAGTCAGCCGGCTCAGCCCCAGACCCAGAACCAGACGGAGAAGGGAGGCGGATTATGACTCAGCAGCCTGCCGCGCACCAATCCCTGTTGCGGGTCTTCGCCGTCGCGATCGTGGCGGCCATCTTGATGTCCTTCGTGGGGTCGTTCTTCGCCTGGCTGGCCGTGTAACGGACGGGTCAGGCGAGGATCGCGATCAAGGCCAGCGGCGCGAGCGCCGCGCCGATCAGCCACCGCAGGCACTGATGGTCCTGCTCGAGGCACTCGACGCGCGGGAGCAGGTCCGCCGGGCCCGCCGACGCTTCAGGCCTCGCACCGCCGGTCTGGGCGTCCTCCCGGCCACGGGCCGCGGCCGCAGGGCCTCCATCCCCCGCCACCCCCTTCGCGCGCCCCCCGCGAATCCTGCGGGGCTTGCCGGCGAGCATCGCCTGCCCCGCCCGATCTCTTGTGTCCCGGGCAGGCGGCGCCCCAGGAGCCGGATCGGCCTTCCTGGATGGCCTGCTTGCTGGTGCCCGCTTCCGTGCCCGGCTGCGCGAGCGTCCCGGCTCCGAATTCGGCGGCTGTTCCCCTCCAGCGCCCACCGGGCTCGCGACCTCGGGCAGGATCGCATCCAGCGGATTGTCGCCAATCGTCCGTCGCTTCGCCATGGCTCAGACTCCTCGCGTCGGGTGAGGGGCCTCGACGGCCTCCGGCGGCGCGGGCTGCAGGCCCCGGACTGCACTCATCCCCGCCCTTCCTGGCCGACCACTTCCTGTGCCAGGGCCCGGTAGTCCTCCGCGCCGTGGCTGCGTGAATCGTAGAGCGTGACCGGCTGCCCGAACGACGGGCATTCCGCCAGCCGGACGTTTTCGCGGATCACCGACCGATAGACCAGGCCGCCGAATCGGCCGCGCAGCTCCTCCACGACCTCCTGCGAGTGGCGGGTGCGGAGGTCCACCCGGCAGGGCAGGATGCCCGTCACCTCCAAGTGCGCGTTGAGCCGCTCGCGGATCAGGCCGATCGTCTGGAGCAGCTTGGCGAGGCCGGCGAGCGCCAGCACGTGCGCCTCCGCGGTCACCAGGACCTCCCGCGCCGCCGCGAGCGCGTTGATGGTCAGGATGCCGAAGGCCGGCGGGCAGTCCAGGAGCACGTAGTCCCAGTGCCCCGCCGCGCCGGCGAGTTGCTGGCGCAAGATCGTCTCCGCCCCAACCTCGGCCGCCAGCGCCTTCTCGACGCCGACGAGCCAGGAGGAGGACGCGATCAGCTCGACTCCCCCGGCGCCAGTCGGCTGGACCAGGTCGAGCAGCTTGCCACCGTCCGCGAACACCGCGAAGAGGCCCCGCCCGCCATCCTTCACCCCATACCAGGCCGTCGCCGAGGCCTGCGGGTCCAGGTCCACCAGAAGCACCCGCCGGCCCTGCTCGCCAAGCGCCGCGGCCAGGTTGACCGCGGTCGTCGTCTTGCCGCTCCCGCCCTTCTGGTTGGTGATCGCGATGACCCGCGTCATACCCCGTCAGCCGACATGGGGCCAATTGTACCGAAATCCAGCGCCAAGGGATATGGGTTTTTCGCGCCCCGGGCTGCCGCAGTGCAGTACGAACTTGCCCGCAAGCGTGAAATCGCCTACGATGGCCCGCTGGCCGGTCCGCCCGATCCGGGGCGCCGGCTCCGGGGAGATGACCTGACCCGACGGTGACCGGCATGGACCTCTTCGATGTGCTCGCGATCCTCATCACGTTGACGGCGCTCTGCACCTACGTCAACGACCGGTACATCGGCCTGCCAACCACGATCGGTGTCATGCTGATCGCGCTGGGCCTCTCGCTCCTGCTGAACCTCATGGAGCCGCTCGGGCTCCTGCTGGAAGAACGGGCCGTCGAGGCCTGGCTGCGGCAGATTGACTTCAACGAGGCGGTCCTCCATGGGATGCTGAGCTTCCTGCTCTTCGCCGGAGCGCTGCACATCAACCTCCACGACCTGGTCGAGCGCAAGTGGAGCGTCGGCTTCCTGGCGACCGTGGGCGTGCTCGTTTCCACGCTCGTGGCAGGGACGTTGATGTGGTGGGTCCTCGGCTGGACGAAGCTGGGGCTCTCCTACCTGCACTGCCTCCTGTTCGGCGCGCTGATCTCCCCGACCGATGCCATCGCGGTCATGGGCGTGCTCAAGCGCGCGCGGGTGCCCAAGGCGCTCGAAATGCGGATCGCGGGGGAATCCCTGTTCAACGACGGCGTCGCGGTCGTGGCCTTCCTGGTCATCCTGCGCTTCCTGACCGGATCCGAGAAGCTCAGCGCGGGCCAGGTCGGCCTGCTCTTCCTCCAGGAGTCCGTCGGGGGTCTCCTCCTCGGGCTCGGCCTGAGCGCCCTGGCCACCCAGATGCTCCGGAACCTCCGCAACGAGGAGCTGGGGGTGCTGATCACGCTGGCCGTCGCGACGGGGGGCTACGCGCTGGCCGACCCTCTGCGCTGCTCCGGCCCCATCACGGTCGTGGTGGCGGGGCTCGTCATCGGGAACTTCGGCCACCGGCCCGCGATCCCCCGGGAGACCCGCAGCTCGTTGGATGTGTTCTGGGAGCTGGTGGACCAGATCCTCAACGCGGTGCTGTTCGTCCTGATCGGGCTCGAGGTGCTCGCCCTGACGTTCACGGTCGAGTACCTGCTCGCCAGCATCCTCGTGATCCCGGTCGTGCTCTTCGCCCGTTTCCTGTCCATCGGCGGACCAGGCCTGCTCGTCCCGCAGGCGCTGCGGTTCAGCCCCGGCGCCGTCCGGATCCTCACCTGGGGCGGGCTGCGCGGGGGCGTCTCCGTCGCGCTCGCGCTCTCGATCCCGCTCGGACAGGCGCGCGGGGTCATCCTGGCGATCACCTATGCGGTGGTCGTCTTCTCACTCGTGGTGCAGGGGCTGACGATGGAGCGGCTCGTCAGGCGCGAGCTGGCGGTGTACGGCCCCCACGGGCTGTAGGAGCTTCCCCGATGAACTCCGCTGGTGACAAACCGACCCGGCTTTGCTAGGGTACGCGGGCTCGCTTCCGGGATCGCCGATCATGGGGTTGAACGTCCTGCTCGCCTTCATTCCGATCGCCCTCGCGCTCGACTGGGCGGGGGCGCATCCCCTCCTCGTCTTCGCCGCCTCCGCGCTCGGCATCGTGCCGCTCGCCGGGCTGATGGGCCGCGCCACGGAGAGCCTGGCCGCCTACGTCGGCGAGACCCTGGGCGGGCTCATGAACGCCTCCCTCGGCAACGCCCCGGAGCTGATCATCGCCATCTTCGCCCTGAAGGAGGGCCTGCACGACGTGGTCAAGGCCTCGATCACCGGCTCGATCCTGGGCAACATTTTGCTGACCCTCGGGCTGTCGATGACGGCAGGGGGCCTCCGGCACAGCCGCCAGACGTTTAACCGGACCGCGGCGAGCATGAGCGCTGGGCTTCTACTCCTGGCCGCCATCGCCCTGATCGTGCCGGCCCTGTTCCACCTGACCTCGATCCGGCAGGAGCGCGAGCTGAGCTTCGAGATTGCCATCGTCCTCTTCGCGATCTATCTGCTGAGCCTGGTCTTCACGCTCAAGACAAACCGGAGCCTGTTCACCGAGCCGGCCGCCGGGCCCGACTCCGAGCCGGACGAGCCCCCAGCCTGGAGCCAGCTCGTCTCGATCGGCATCCTCGCCCTCGTCACGGTCGCGATCGCGGTGATGAGCGAGACGCTGGTGGGATCCATCGAGCCGGCAGCGCAGAGCCTGGGGCTCACACCGATCTTCGCGGGCGTGATCCTGCTGGCCCTGGTCGGGAACGCGGCGGAAATGGCCAACGCGGTCCGCTTCGCCCTCAAGGACAAGATGGACCTGACGTTCGGCGTCGCAGTCGGCGCCAGCATCCAGGTCGCGCTGTTCGTCGCCCCGGTGCTGGTCTTCGTCAGCTACGCCCTCGGGAAGCCGCTGGATCTCCTGTTCACCCCCTTTGAGGTCGCGGCCGTCGGGATCGCGGTGCTGATCGTCGGGGGCGTCACCGCCGACGGCGAATCCCATTGGATGGAGGGGGTCATGCTGCTCGGGGTGTACATGATCCTGGCCTATGCGTTCTACTTTCTGCCGGTCTGACACACAAACGTAAGGGGAGCACTATGGCACGAGGATGGCTCGCCGGACTGACGCTCTGCTGTCTGCTCGCCACGTGGGTCCCGGCGCCCGCGGTTCCTCCGGTGGAGAAGCCGCGGGCGC
>CAZTUO010000049.1:0-4127 GCA_964616355.1 uncultured Nitrospira sp. | reverse complement strand
GGCTGCCGGGTGCGGCCTCGCGGTTCGACCGGACCTTCGCTATGGAAGGCGAGGAGGAGGTGGCGCGGCTCTGCGCCGAAAAGATCATCAGCGGACTCCCGCTCACGGCGATCCCCGCCTCCGATCTCCTGCTCGACGAAATCGCGCTCCACAGCGAGGCGGGCTACTACACGGTCCGGGTCCCGCTCATTCGCCCTAAGAACCACATCGAGCGCGTGCGGTGGGACGCCGACACGATCGAGGAGGTGACCACCTTCATCCGTCTCCTGCAGAGCGGGAAGATCAAGATCGTCAAGGTCAAGGCCTTCTCCGGCGAGTTCGTCCCCGAGGCGAAGCAAAAGGGTCCGGCCGCCGACCTTGAAGCCTGTACGGGCGAGGGACTGAAAGACCTGCTCGCGCCCTGCCGGGATTGCGAGGTCATCGAGTGGATCTTCGGCAAGAGCCCGATCGCCTGAGCCGCGTGCCCTTGCAATCGGCGCGGGTTTGCCCTAACGTGGCGCTCACAGGCGGGCAACCGGACAAACGAACGGGGGAGCCATGGAGAAGGTGCTCGGGGGAGCCGTGGTCGGCGCCGCGGTGGTGGTCGCCGGGCCTGCCCTCGTGGAGGGCACGGCGGCGGCGGGGCGCTTCCTGGCCAAGCAAACGATCAAGGCAGGGATCGTGGCCTATGCCGTCGCCGCGGGCCTCGCCGCCGGTCTCGGCCGCCAGATCACGGAGCTGTACGAGGAGGCCTGCGCGGAGCTGGAAGGGCGGCCGGCCCAAGAAGCCCAAACGGGGCGCGAGCCGGCCGGGGAGAGCCCGATCGAGCGGATCGAGCATGCGGTCGTCGAGGAAGTGATCGAGCACGAGGCGGTCCAGGTGCTGGAGACCCTCATCATGGCCGCGCTCTAGCCCGGGCCCTGCCTTGTGGTCCCCGAGCCGTTTTTGTATGATCTCGCCGTAACCCCAGGGCTCCGAGCGGGCTTCCGTACCGGAAGACACTCCCCGACATGGCGACGCGAGACCGCGACTGGCCCATGTACAACCAGTGGTACTGCTGCCCGGTCTGCCGCCGGTTGTGGACGTACCAGGGCAGGGAAATCGTCGCGCTCGACAGCAAGTATGCGCTCGGCCCCGCCTTTCCCACCGAGGGGGTCCCCGGCCGTACCTGCATCGTCTGCGAGGGAGAGGCCAGCGCGCCCATCGCCGAGATCTGAAGCGCTCGCGCGCTAGTCTCCGAACCGCGCCTGGAACAGCCGCTGGCGGCGGGACGTCCCATGGAGCGCCGCGAAGAGGTGCCCGCGGAAGACCAGCATGGCAACCGCGGCCAGCGGCGTGAGCACGATCAGTAGGACTGACGTGAGGCTCGGCGGCACGCCGAGCTGCCCCAGCCAGGCATCCAGTACGGTGAAGGGCAAGATCAGGACCTGGTAGAAGTCGAGCCCCGCTCCCCGCCCAAGCCGCCCGGTCATCCCCACGAAGAACGAGAGGCCGAGGGGCGCCACGACGACCGCCAGCGGCAGGAACCACTCGATCCAGTTGTCCATCACGAACTCATAGCTCTCGCGGATCACCTCGAGCGGCGAGCCTGGCCGAATCTGATAGATGACCTCGGGCGCGGGATTGAGCAGGATGAACAGCAGCAGGTAGATCGCCGCGGCGATCAGGGCGCCGTTCGGGTTGGCCGCGACGGCTCGGTCCAGCACCATCATCGGAATCCACAGGACGAACCCCACGCCGATGACCTCCCAGAAATAGTGGCCGAAGCTCGTCCGGAGGTCCTCCAGGGTGAGCCGACGGGCGCCGCAGACGGCCTGCTCGATCAGGTACAGCGTCGCGCCGATCAGGAGCGCATTGACCGCGCCGAGGATGAACCCGCCGAGCAGTCCCAGCGGCGCCGCGAGAGCCGTCGCCGCGACCATGAGAGCGGCAAACACCACCACCGCGACCGCGATCATCCACCCTCTTGCGAGCGATCGGACCGTCGAGCGGAGCGCCCCTTGGTACAGGGCCAGCGTGGCGCGCAGGAGGTCGGCGATCATGAGGTGCGCGGGGGCCAGGCCGATCGGGGAAGCGCGGCGGGCGGCTGGGTCCAGCGCCGGGCCAGGAGGATGACGACGGCGTGAGGGACGCACCGGCTCAGGAGCCCCAACACCCGTCCCCGCCAGCCGATCGTGGCGACCACGGGACCTCGCGCAAGCTGCGCCAGCGACTCCGCCACGACCGATTCGGCCGAGTCGGCACCGAGCGGGCTTCTGGGCCGAAAGCCCGCGGTCGCGTAGAACTCGGTCTCCGTCGAGCCGGGGCAGCAGACCTGAATCCGCACGCCGGTCCCCCGCACCTCCTCGGCTAGCGCTTCACAGAACGTGATGAGGAAAGTCTTGGTCGCCGCGTACTCGGCCATATAGGGCACCGGAAAGAAACCGGCGACCGAGGCGACCGTCACGATCGCCCCCGAGCCCCGCTCGATCATCCCAGGCAGGAACAACCGGATGCTCTCGACGACCGTGTTCACGTGCAAGCGGAGCATCTCCTGCACTTGCCGCATCGGCATGGCAACGAAGGCCCCAAAGGCGCCGAACCCCGCGTTGTTGACGAGCAAGTCCACGACCGCGCGGCGCGCCCTGGCCGCGGCGTACAGCCGGTGGGCCGCCTCGGGCTCGGCCAGGTCTATGACCTCGCAGGCCACGCCCCCCGCCCCGGCGGCGCACGCGGCGGCGACCTGGTCCAGCCGCGCTCGATTCCGCGAGACCAGGAGGAGGTCGTACCCCCTCGCCGCTAGGGCGCGCGCGTAGGCCACGCCGATGCCGCAGGACGCGCCGGTCACGACGGCGAAGGGCCGAGGCTCGCTGGCACGAGGACCATCCATGACTCGCCCGACAATAGTCTGGACGCTCCCCTCCGGTCAAGGGAACGGCGCCGGCTTGACCGCTTCCCGCGACCTCTCTATCTATAAGAAAAGCGCTTCCAGACGATCTCCCAAACCGGAGGACCTATGCCGGTCTCCCCCGCCCTCGCCGGCCACGCCGGCGAGGCAGGCGCCCTGTCCCTGATGCCCCATGAGTGGGCCGGCGGCCTGGCGCTCCTCGTCCTGCTGGTCGTGATCCTGCTGGCGATGCAGGCGCGGACGCAGCGGCGCCTGCGGCGCCTCGAGCGCCGGCTCCGCCGCCTGGAAGGCGCGGCGGAGGACGAGGGGTCCGCTCCTTCCACCGAACCTCCGCAGGATTAAGGGATTCCCCTAGCCCGGCCCCGCGCGCCGTCGCACCAGGCTCGTGCGAACCTAAACGATCTTGCGCAGTTCGAGCAACTTGGTTGACTTCCCCCCTCCCGTGATTATTTCCGGAGAGACCACGAACGCCAGCCGGAAGGGAGACGCTCGCATGGACATGAACCGGATGACGATCAAGTTGCAGGAGGCCCTCCAGGCAGCCTCTGCCCACGCCCTGCGCCGGAGCCACCAGGGCATTGATGTCGAGCACCTGCTGTTGGCGTTGCTGGAGCAGCCAGATGGGATGACCGTCCCTCTGTTGGAACAGGCTGGGCTGGCCGTCCCGGCCGTGCGTGCCGCGGCCGAGCAGGCGCTCGCGAAGCTGCCGCAGGTGCAGGGGCCCGGCGCCGCGCCCGGCCAGCTTCACCTCACCAGCCGCCTGGCGACCCTCCTGAGCCGCGCCGACACCGAGATGCAGGGGCTCCGGGACGAGTACCTAAGCGTGGAGCACGTGCTCCTCGCGATGGTCGAGGAGGGCGGCGTCTTCCGCCGGCTCGGGCTGACCCGCGACCGCCTCCTCGCGGCGCTCCAGCAGGTCCGCGGCAATCAGCGGGTGACCAGCCAGGATCCCGAGGGAACCTACCAAGCGCTGGAGAAATACGGGCGGGACCTGACCAAGCTCGCGGCACAGGGCAAGCTCGACCCCGTCATCGGCCGGGACGAGGAGATCCGGCGGGTCATCCAGATCCTGTCGCGACGGACGAAGAACAACCCGGTGCTCATCGGGGAGCCCGGCGTGGGCAAGACCGCCATCGCCGAAGGGCTGGCGCGCCGCATCGTGGAAGGCGAGGTGCCCGACATCCTCAAGGATGCGCGGGTGTACGCGCTCGACATGGGCGCGCTGCTGGCCGGCACCAAGTACCGTGGCGATTTCGAGCAG
>CAZTUO010000048.1:0-14598 GCA_964616355.1 uncultured Nitrospira sp. | reverse complement strand
CACCAAGATCTCGCTGGACGTATCCGGGATGGACCTCGCGACTAACATGGCCCTCATGGGGGCGATCGGGGCGATCACGGGGCTCACCAACATGGACGCGCTGACCCAGGCGGTCAAAGACCGGTTCCTGGGCAAGGGGTTCGTGGTGTCGGGCGGGACGGCCGCGCTGGACAGCGTCGTGGAGCGCAAGTTCAAGAAGAAGCAGGAGCTCATTGAGAAGAACGTCGCGGTCATCCGGGCGGCGTGGAACTACGCGGTGGATCACGGGTGGGCGGCGCCGTCGGTGACGCGCTCGGAGGCCCCTGCCCCGGCCGAGGTCAGCGCCTGATTCTCACACGGTAAGGAGCCTCCATGTATCTCGTAGCCGATATCAACGTCGACATCTGCGCGCAGACGAGCTGCAAGCTCTGTACGCAGTTCTGTCCCGAAGCGAATACAATTCTCTACAACCCCGACGCGGGCAAGGAAAAGGGGTACAAGTACGGGTCCGCCTATGTAGCGGTGGACCGCTGCAAGGGGTGCGCGCAGTGCGTCTGGGTCTGCGACAACATGGCCAAGCACCACGCGATCAAGATGGTCATGATTGACCAGTTGCCCCAGGCCGCGACGACCAACACGGTCCAGTACGGCGAGAAGGGCCCCGTCGCGAAACTGGTCAACCCGGTCGCGGTATTAGACTGAGCGGTTGCCACAGTCAGAGAAAAGAAGATAGGAGATCGGGAGTGGACACGACGACGCAGCAGCGAGAACGGATCATCGTGCCGGGGCCAGCCGGCTTCCATCCTCCCTCGGCAGCCCAGCTCGGCGTGATGCTGCCGGAGCCGGGGCAGGGCCTCATGTATGGGCTCTTGGAGCCCAATGAGGAGAAGGTCATGGAGGAGATCGCGCGCGTGATGCTCACCAGCCCGAACGCGACGATCTTCCCTGGACCCCTGGTCCTGTGGGCCTGGAACGAGCACGCGATCGAGAAGGCGAAGGCCGTGCTCGAAATCGCCGCGCAGATTCCGGACGTCCTCATCATCCCGATGCCCGACTACCGGCCCAAGTACCCTAAGATTGATCCGGAGGAGGTGATCAACCCCAACCATCCGAACCTGACCATCTGGGGCAACAAGATCGAGGCCTGCATCTTTGTCGGCGTCCATTGCCATTATGCGAATCTGACCTTGAAGATGATCCGGGCGGGTACGAACTGCTGCACCACCGCGCTCTGCGCGGAGCAGGGGCACGAGGACGCGATGCTGACCGTCCGGGACTGCGACGCGGCCAAGTTGCGCCGGGTCGCCGAGGTCGTCAAGCGCGTCCGGGAAGAGATGGGGATCAAGCTCCCGGAGAACGGCGAAAACGTTCGGTTCACCGGAACACAGTCCAAGGTGCACGGCGGGAAGACCCACACGAATCCGTTGGCCTTCATGCCGACGGTGGAGGGCGTGGCCAGCGCCGCCTTCGGCCATCGGGCGGAACAGATGCAGCGGGAGGCCTAGTAGGAAGGGCGAACAGCGAGTAGCGAATAGCCTAGCAGCTTTCCAGATCAGGCTGCCCGTGCTATTCGCTACCGGCTACGAGTTCGGAGCCGAGAGGTGCAACGATGAGCGAAGCGTTGGAACCCCAGGTCAAGACCAATCCGCAGGGCGATCCGATTACCAGCGTGGCCGCTCCGAAGCTGGATGGCAAGAAGGATCCCCACGCCGAGGCGAAGAACCAGCGGGTCGTAACCCCGGAGTACATGTTCTTTGAGGCTCCGCGGACCAAGGAGTTCATCACGGGCAGCGAGGCCGCCAAGGAGGCCGTGCGGCGGTCCAACGTGGACTTCGCCGTGGCCTACCCGATCACCCCGCAGAGCGAGACGATGCAGCTTATCGGGGTGCTCTACGGGGAGGGCTACGTCAAGGAATACTACCGGGGCGAGGAGGAGTACGGGGTGATGTCCGCGATTGCCGGGGCCTCGCGCGCTGGCGTGCGGTGCTTCACCGCCACTGCCGGGCCGGGTACGCTGCGCGGGCTCGAACCGATCGCGTCGTGGCCGGGCCACCGGTTGCCCGCCGTGGCCATGTTCACCTGCCGGGTGGTGAACGCCCCGCTCGCGATCCAGCCAGACAACATCGAGATCTCCTATCTATTGAACTGCGGGATGATCGTCTTCCACGCCGAGAACCAGCAGGACATGTTCGACTTCATCATGAAGGGGTTCATCATCAGCGAGAAGAACGACGTGACCCTGCCGGTCGGCGTCTGCTGCGACGGCTTCTTCGTCACCCACGCCCGCGGCTACGTGTACATGCAGGAGAAGGGGATCAAGTTGCCGCCGCGCGACGCCTGGCGGGGGGCGGTGCCGGTGCTGGATGCGGAGAATCCGCCGGCCCGGCTGTCGCGGGACGCGCCGGTCCAGAAGTCGAACTTTATGGCCTACAACATCCACGCGGTCTGGCAGCAGGAAGTCTGGGCCGCCGTGGAGCGTTCGCGGAAGTACATCATCAAGTACATGGGCGGGCTCTGCACCGCCGAGAACGTCGAAGACGCGGACGCGGTGCTGGTCGCCTCCGGAAGCGCGGTCGCCCAGTCCCGCGAAGCCATCCGGCTCTGTGCGGAGAAGGGCATCAAGGTCGGATTGGTCAAGATCCGGTCGCTGCGCCCCTTTCCCACGAAGGAGCTGCGCGAAATCCTGGCCAAATCCAAGCTTGTCGTGGTGCCGGAGTTCAACTACGTCGGCTGGCTCGCCAAGGACGTGGCCGCGGCCATCTACGGCCACTCGAAGGCCAAGATCATCGCTGGCCCGCACGTGTACGGCGGGCAGTCCATGCCGGTCGAGCTGATCGTAGACGAGGTGCTCGCCGGGTTGACCGGCAAGCGGTCCACTAACGTGCCGATGTCCCAGATCATGGGGACCGACGTGGATCCGGCTATGGTCGCCCACTTCATGCAGAACATCTGACGCGGCCCGCACGGTCTGAAAAATCAAGAGCCCGATCCTGGACAGGATCGGGCTCTTTTTTTACGGACGAACGCGTCACGAGCGACGTTCGTCACGATTGCAGATCGTCCTGGACCAGCTCTTCGCTGTCTGGCATCCCGTAGGCGATAAACTTGGCGTAGGAGAGGTAGATCATGCTGCTGTCGCGCATGGCCTTGGCCCCGTGCGTCATGCGCTCGAGCTTCTTGAGATCGGCGGACTCCGAGTTGCGCAGCCGGTCTACCTGGTGCTGGAGCGCCTGGTTGTACCGCTCCATCGCCCGCTCGACCTCCAGGTACGCTTGCATGATGTCGTCGGTCATGGCACGCTCCTAGCCTGATGATCAGGCAGGATACCGCACCCTTGATGGCCGGTCAACCATGCCCCCGCCCCCCCAGCTTCGCCGACTGTCCGGCGCGGTGCTTCGCACCCTGACCCTCGTGTTGGGCGAGGACACCGCCGTCGCCTCACCCGCCCTCGCGCGCGGCGTCGCGGAGCTCTCCCGGCTCTTTACCAAGGAACGGAGCAGCCTCGGGACGCCCTACTGGGCCGATCCGGCGCTCCGGCGAGCCTACCTCGCCTACTTCCTCCCCGTGAATCTGGCCAAGGTCCAGGCGCTCCTGGACGAGCTGCCGGAGGACTGGGGTCAGGGACAGGGACGGGAGGAGCAGCGGGCGATCTCCGTGCTGGATCTCGGCTGCGGGCCAGGCACGGCCGCGTTGGGGCTCCTCGACTGGGTGGCTCAGGGAGGGCCGTCGTGGCGGGTGGGGACCGTCATCGCCGTGGATCGCGCGGAGTCGGCTCTCGAAGACTGCCGCCGGCTCTGGGAGGTCTATCGCCAGGGCGCATCGAGGGACGCGGCACGCCTGATCACGCGGGTCGCCGATCTTGAGGGGGCTAACCTGCTCCACGATCCTGAGCTTCGTCGCGGCAGCCCCTATGAGCTGATCGTCCTCGCCAACACCCTCAACGAGCTGTTTGCGGATGCCCGGGATCCCGTCGAGCCCCGGGCGGCGCTGCTCGCGGAGCTGCTCGATCTGTTGCAGCCCGACGGGACGGTGATGCTGGTCGAGCCGGCCTTGCGCGAGACCTCCCGCGCGCTGCACCGGCTGCGGGACCAGCTCGTCGAGAGCGGCGCCTGCACGGTCTATAGTCCCTGCCTACATGAGCGCCCCTGCCCGGCGCTCGGACGCGAGACGGACTGGTGTCATGAGGAGCGGCCCTGGGAGCCGCCGCCGCTGGTGGCAGCTCTGGACCGGGAGGTCGGCTTGATCAAGGACGCGCTCAAGTTCTCCTATCTGCTGCTCCGCAAGGACGGCCGAACCATCGCGCCGCGCGCGCCGACGGTCTACCGGGTCGTGAGCGAGCTGCGGGTGATGAAGGGGGAGAAACGGGCCTGGCTCTGCAACGAGACGGGAAGGCCGGAAGTCGGGCGGCTGGACCGTGAGCGCTCTGAAGCCAACGGAGCCTTCGACGCCTGGCATCGGGGGGCGATCGTGCGGGTGGAGCAGATCGTGCGGAAGGACCGCAGGGGGCGGGCGTCCACCGTCGGACGGATTCCGGCGGACGCGGCGGTGGAGATTCTTCGGTCAGTCTGACCTCTCAAGGCATTTCAAGCTTCAGAAAGATTGCCGCAGGTGACGGAGGGCGGGCAGCTCCGGACTCGCGCTCATGCGTTGGGTAGAGAACAAGGGTCGGGAGTCTTTTCTTGGTTCGATGGGTTGATCACGAAGTTTGCCAGGTAGGCTGCAGGGGCGGTGCCGCAGAGGGACAGAACGGCGACGGGTTTATAAGCGACTCGTCGGCCAGGCGGCGCTGTCGTCGGACGAGAAGATGAAGCTGTACGCAGTCCTGTGCGCGGTATCGAGCGGCAATAGGGCCCCTAGCTCACGGCGCTGTGCTGCCGCCGGGAAGGGGCTTGCCGGACCTCGATGCCATCGCGAATCTGTACGACGAGGCCCGGCGATCCAGGAGCCGTCCGTGAAGGGCGCGATCGTTATCGCGCGGTCTGGCGGGGGGCCGGGGAGTGGACGCTGACCGCTGCTCACGCTCAGTCGCCCTCTGGCTCGGCAGAGCCGTGCTGGTGGGTGACCCGATCCTCTTCGAACAGCTCGGCCATCTCTTCTTCGATCAGCGTCTGGTCGTCCGGTACTGAGACGAGCGGAAGCTCCTTGCGCGGCTTGGGCTCCTTGTCCGGGCCTGGGCCTGGCTCCGCGGAGTTCTCTGTCGGTCGCGACGGCTCCATCGTTGGACTCCCTTCAGGCTCAGGATCGGGTGCCGGCCACCAGAAGCCCCCTCATTCGAAGGTCTCGAGCGACGACTTCTCCGGAAACTGGTGCTGGCACGCCTGGCAGGTCACGAAATAGACCGCCTCGCGCACGGACATGACGATCCGGAAGTCCAGTCTCACCCCACGGTGCTCGCAGGCTGGACAGGCGATCTCCTTCAAGCGATAGGGGACATCCGGCTGCGTCCGAAGGTAAAACTCCATGTCCGTGTGGACGGGAAACGTGTACCGGCACCGGAGGCACATGCCCTTCCAGTCGCCGTCCGGCTGCATGCTGCGCCGGTCAATGGCGAACTCGTTCTGCTTGCAGACGGCGCAGCGGACGCTGGCCAACCGTAACTCTACGTGTTCGATGCTGAGAGCAGGCATGGCCGGGCACCCCTTCCGCGCCACCCGGAGCGGTCGCGCTGCAGGCAGCGAGTGCAATGAGTATACCGGCGTGCCCGGGGAGCCTGCAACTGCCGGGGGGGCCTGCTCGAAAGGCGGGCGCCGGGGCCGGGCAACATGGAGCTGAACCGCATGGCCCTTGTCATTGGCGCGCCGCGGCGATAGCATGGAGATCGTAGAGGCGTGGCGATCCGGCCGCCTCGCCGAGAGGAGCTATGGGGGATGTCGAGTCTGATCCAGCGCACCTTTGCGGTCCCACCGCTGGGCTGCAACTGCACCATTCTCGGCGATGTCGTGACCGGGCAAGCGGTCGTGGTGGATCCGGGGGGTGCGCCCGAGCGCATTCTCGAGGCGGTGCGCGCGCTCAACATCACCGTGGTGGGTATCCTGCACACCCACGCGCATTTCGACCACTTCCTGGCGTCGGGCGAGGTGAAGCGGGCGACCGGTGCCGCGCTGTATCTCCATGAGGACGATCGCACACTGTGGGAGGCTGTGGAGATGCAATGCCGGGCCTTCGGCCTGGCGGCGCCGGGTCAGGGCCCGGTGCCGCTGCCGGATCGGTGGCTCAAGGACGACGAGAAGCTCAGCGTCGGGGGGCTGGAGGGCGTCGCCCTGCACACGCCAGGGCACACCCCAGGGTCCATGTGCTTCTATTTCTGGGGGGAGCGGCTGCTCCTCTCCGGAGACACGCTCTTTCGGGGGAGCATCGGCCGGACTGATCTCTGGGGCGGCGACGGGCGTGCGATTCAGCGGTCCATCCGCGAACGGCTGTACACCCTCGACGAGACGACCCGTGTGATCACCGGGCACGGGCCGGAGACCCAGATCGGATGGGAGCGGGAGATGAACGCCTTTGTCAGGGGGTAGTCGAAGCAAAGGAGGAAGCCATGAGGTACGCCGGTCTCACGCTGATCGTAGGGATGGCCGTCGGACTGACCGTGGCCGTCCCGGAGCCGTCCGTCGCTGCCAATCCTGCGCCCCCGTCGCAGGCCCAGGTCCAGATCAAGGAGGTGGATGTGCGCCTCTCGGACCACGGGCCGGTCGTGCTCCTCAAGGCGGAGAATCGGGCGATTCCGATCTTCGTGGACCCCACCGTGGCGGGCTCGATCCAGGAGGCGCTGACCGGGCAGAAGCTCCGCCGCCCGCTCTCCCATGATCTGATGCACACGATCCTGGAGGCCTTCGGCGGGAAGGTCACGCAGGTGGTCGTGACGCTGAAAGACGGGATCTACTACGCGGACCTCACCGTGGTGATGAAGGACACGACGAAGGTGTTTGACAGCCGGTCTTCCGACGCGATCGCCCTGGCGATCCACTTCAAGGCGCCGATCCTGGTAAGCCGGGAACTGCTCGAGTCGGCGGGAAAGAAGATGCAGGAAGACTCGGAGACACTGACCCTGTAGGCGCGGGCGGGAAACGTCCGGCCGGTCTCACGGCTTGTCCATCCCTCTTTCAACAGCTCCAGCCGCCGCTCGGCGGAGTGCTCGATGAATCCCGTGTTGTCCGGGAGATGCTGCTCTTGCGTGAGCTTGCCTTCCTGCCGGTGCCTGAGCTGATCCAGGCCGCACTGGGCCGTCTCCGGCGCCGCCTCGCCGCTGATCTGCTTCCACAGCGCCTCACACCGGTGTTGCTTCTCGCGGAGAGAATCGTCGCAGGGCTTGTCGGCGAGGCTCGCGGGCGGGGCCACGGCCGGGGTGGGGAGCAGGCCCGAGAGAGCCGCCAAGAGGACGAGCCGGCGCATCGGTCACCTGACCCCGCGAGTTGAGCCCCCATGCGACCAGAGATCCCGCTCGATGACCCGATGTTTTTGTCGGAGCGGCTGAGCGAACTCGCGCGGGACGTCCGCCGGCTGCTGCTCGGTCTCTGCGCCGACCTGGCGGACCGCTACGCGGCGCCCGCGGCGACATTGGGGCTGCCGGTGGACTATCTCCGCTGGCTTGCCGACGTGGTGAAGCCGGAAGACTGGGCCGGATGGAAGCTCGTGGGCTGGGTCGAGGAGCTGAACGACCTGGTTTACTTCATTGACTTGCGGGAGCACTGGCGTCGGGAGCAGGACCGGCATGCCTTCGCTGAAGCGCTGCTCGCCGACTGCGAGGAGCAGTTCTACGAAAACAGCTATCAGGAGGAGCTGTTCCCGAGCGGCGAGCCAGATCCGACGGGACTCGGATGGCGGCTCGACGCGCTCTGCGCGCGCCTGGCGCAGGGTGTGGTCGAGGAATCGCTGTTCCTCGCGCCGGGGGCTCCCTGCGCCTGGCTGGCGAGTGGCCGGCGCCGGCGGGACGACGAGTGGGTCGTGCCCTGCTCGCTCGCGCCGAACTTCGAGCGGGCGGAGCGGGGCGGCTGCCTCGCGGTCGGCCTGGAAGGCGCCCGCCTGGAGCCGCCTGGGCCCCTCAGAAGGCTCTTGTCGGGGACCGCGGCGCGCCTGAGCCTTGTCATCCGGCCGCAGGGCATCCGGCTCCGCGCCGGCCGGCGGTTGGTCCCGATTCTGACGCTGGACGAGGGGCTGCGCTGGCACTGGCGGGTCGTGGCGCCGCGCCGCATCGGGCTGGAGGGGCTGACCCTCGGGGACACGCTGGTCTATCGGAAGGATGGCACGCCGGCGCGACTTGCCCCAACGCCGGCGGGCCTGCTGGACCGGGTGCGGCGGGCGCTGGCGGTGATCGAAGCAGCTTGGCCGGCCGGCGCGCGCACGCTCGTCATCCTGACCACACGGATCGTCCCGATCAAAGCTCGCGGCGTCGTGAGCTTCAGCTACCGGCTCGTCCCGGGCTGTCGTTCATCAATTGCTTCGATCGGGATCAGCTCGACCTCGTGGACGATCTCGTACACGAGAACAGCCATCACCATCTGAACCTGTTGCTCCGGAAGTTCCGAATGCGACGGGGAGATCGGAACCAGGAGGTCTTCTATTCGCCGTGGCGCCGCAGTCTGCGGCCCCTGCACGGCATCCTGCACGCGACCTTCACGTTCACGATGGGTGCGCTGCTGTTCGAGCGGCTGTCCGCGTGGGCGGGTCACCGGGGAGCCGAGGACGTGACGCGGCTCGGGTTGACCGACCGGGACATCCTCCGCGCGCGGTTCCGCTGCCTGGAGGAGGTCGCTGCGGTCCGGTACTCGATCCGCGATCTGCGCTACGCGGGGGACCGGTTGGGCTGGCTCACCCCTGCGGGGATCGCACTGGTCGAGGCCCTCGACCGCACGATCCGGCGGGTCGAGCGGCGCATCGCTCGCTACCGGCCAGCCGTTCTTCGCTCGGCCTTCGGGCCGGAGCTGCACCGCCGCGTCCGCGAGCTGGCGCGCGCCCGCGCCACGTACCCGCTCCCCCGAGCCTGACGGTGCGCGGCGCGCTCGTTTCATTGGGCCGGGGAAAGACTGACACCGGAGGGAACCCATGACGGCAGACGACGTGAAGGCCTTGCTCAATCTGAAACCGCTGCCGCGGGAGGGCGGCTACTACGCCGAGACGTACCGGGCCGCCGAGTCCGTGCCCCCGATGGCGCTCCCGCCGCGCTACCCCGCCGCCAAATCCCTCAGCACCGCCATCTACTATTTCCTGACCCCGGACACCTTCTCGGCCTTGCACCGGCTGCCGACCGACGAGATCTACCATTTCTACGTGGGCGACCCGGTCGAGCTGCTCCAGCTCCGGCCGGACGGCTCCGGCCAGGTGTTCACGCTCGGTCCGGACCTGCTCAGGGGCATGCGGCCTCAGATCGTCGTGCCGCGAGGCGTCTGGCAAGGGGCGCGGCTGCGCCCCGGGGGGCGCTTCGCCCTCCTGGGGACGACGATGGCGCCGGGCTATGACGCCGCGGACTACGAGCCGGGCCGGCGGGACGAGCTGGCCACCGCCTACCGCGAGTTTGAGGACCTGATTGTCGCGTTGACGCGCTGAACCTGCCTTGGTATAAGGGCGCCTGAGGTGGCTATTCCCCGGGAGGTTGCGTGCCGGCCGTGAGGCTTGTCATTCAGCGACTCGCCTTGGGAGCGCTCCTCGTCGCGCTGCTCGCCTCCGCCCTGCTGGTCGCGCACCACATCCGGCGTCCCCCCCCGTCCCAGCCGCAACCGGCTCCGCGCGTCGCCTTCGTGCAGCATGCGTCGCTGCCCCTCCTCGAGGAAGGTGTCAAGGGGATCATCGAGGGGCTCGCAGAAGCGGGCTACGTGGAGGGCCAGAGTCTCGCCCTCGCCCGCTTCAACGCGGAGAACGATCCCGCCACCGCCCAACGGATTGCCGAGCAGGTGACGAGCGGGCAGTACGACCTGGTGGTGACGGTGAGCACGCGCTCCCTGCAGACTGTCGCCGCCGCCAACGAAGGTGGCCGGACGCGCCATGTGTTCGGGCTCGTGAGCGATCCTGTCGCCGCCGGGGTCGGCCTCAATCCCGAGAACCCGCTCGACCACCCGGGCCACCTCGTGGGCTACGGGACGATGCCACCGATCGAGGACGCCTTCCGGCTCGCGAAAACCCTGTATCCTGCCTTGGCCTCAGTCGGGGTCATCTGGAACCCCGCGGAAGCCGACTCCGCGGCCATGGTCCGGACGGCCCGGGAGGTGGGCCGCCACCTCGGCATCACGCTCGTCGAGCGGCAGGTGGACCGCCCCGCTGCGGTGTCCGAGGCGGCGGCCGCCTTGCTGGCGAAGCCGGTCCAGGCCCTCTGGGTGGGCGGAGACCTGACCGTCCTGCTCGCGCTGGACGCGGTGCTGGAGGCGGCGAGGCGGGCGCGCGTCCCGGTGTTCACGAACGTCCCGCCGAGCGGGGAGCGCGGCGCCCTGTTCGACGTCGGCGCCGACTACCGAGAGGTGGGCCGCCGGACCGGGTTGCTCGCCGCTGAGCTCCTGCAAGGGGTGAACCCGGCCACAGTCGCCGTGCAGAACCTCGTCCCGAAGAAGACGGTGATCAACTTGGTGGCGCTGGCCAACCTCAAGGATCCGTGGATGGTACAGGAAGAGGTGCTCCACGCCGCCCACGAAGTGATTGACGAGACCGGGGTGCACCGCGGCGCGGCGCTCGTGGCCCGCCCGTCGCCCGGCCGGATCTTCCGCGTAGGGGTCGTCTATTTCGGCCCCGATCCGGTCGTGGACTCCGGCCTCCAGGGCCTCTTCGACGGCCTGCGCGAGCTGGGCTTCGTCGAGGGGGAGAACCTTGAGGTCCGGCGGGCCCACGCCCAAGGGGAGATGGCCAACATTCCGGCGATCCTGCAAGGCTACATCGGCGAGGACCTCGATCTGATCGTCGCCCTGACCACACCTTGCCTGACGGCAGCCGCGAAACAGGTGAAACGGACGCCGGTCGTCTTCGCCGTGGTCTACGACCCGATCGCCGCCGGCGCGGGCACCAGCCGGACCGAGCACTTGCCGAATATCACGGGCGTCGGGTCCTTTCCTCCTGTCGAGGAGACCGTGGAGCTCATCCGCGCGCTGGTGCCGCAGGTGAAGGCGGTTGGCACCCTCTACAACGCCGCGGAGGCCAACTCCCGCAAGGTCGTCGGGGTGGCTCGCGAGCTGTTCAAGCGGCGCGGGATCGCCCTGCAAGAGGTGGCGATTGCCAAGACCGGCGAGGTGTTCCAGGCGGCGCAGATGCTCGCGACGCGCAACATCGATGCCTTTTGGATCACGGGCGACAATACGGCGCTACAGGGTTACGAGACGATCATCAGGGTCGCCGATCAGACCCGCATTCCCCTGGTTATCAACCAGCCCGAGTTCATCGAACGAGGCGGGCTGGCCTGTGTGGGGCAGGGGTTCTACAAGAGCGGTTACGTGGCGGCCACGCTAGCGGCCCGGGTGCTTATGGGCGAGAGCCCCAAGAGCCTGCCGTTCGAGGAGGTCTCCGACAAGAAGTTCTGCCTGAACTTCGAGGCCGCCCAGCAGCTTGGCATCGCGTTTCCCGCCGAGCTGATCGACCGCTCGCGCGTGTTCGTCCATCTCGCGGCCTGGTACGGGCGGTCCGCGCGGATCGCACTGGTCGAGACGGCCGGTGCGGCGGAGGACTTCCAGACCGGGTTGTTCAAGGGGCTGGCGGAGGCGGGCCTGGTCGAGGACAGCGACTTCGTCCTCCGCCGTTATGTTGTCACAGGGCCCCACTCGACGTGGCGGGAGACCCTGGCGGATGTCCGGGCGGCCGATCCGGACGTCGTGGTGGTCGCCGAGGAGAAGGTGGGCGCGGCGGTCCGCCAGGCGGTGCCCGGAAAGCCGGTGCTGGGGCCCGCGCGCGAGCTGGCCGCGGACGAGCGGGCAGCGGGCGCCGCCCACCTGGCCGTCTCGGTGGCCAAGGCGTTGGCCGGGAAAACGCGTGCGCTCTGAAGCGGAGCCTTGCCATTGCCGGCCACCTTCGTCCGGGAAGTCCCGGAAGCGACGGCGAAGATTCCCAACGGCTATCCCGCGAACCTCATCAAAGCCCCTGGGCCATCGACGAGGAGAAGGGCGTCAAGGACCAGTTCCAGCGGGGTGGGCTTCACGTTTCTGTCCCAACACCCGGATCAGCCGTTCATCCGGACCGAGGCGATCGGGGGCCGGACCGTCCTGCGGGTGCGGATGGCCGACCGTGCCCTCATCGCCGGCTTCGGCACCATCTTGACCCTGTACGCGATGGACGCGGAGGCGCGCGCAGCTTCCAGTGAGGCGGTGACCGGATCGAACATCGCGGTGTTCGGTTTCTCCTCATCGGGTCCAGCGCCCGGAAGCTGCGCGGGGGAGGCGTCAATCTGCTGGGGGGACGGGCACGGACGAAGTATTGGCATCCCCTGACCTTGCGAGAGTTGGACGGTCACTTCGACCTGCAACGCGCGATCACAAGGGGGCTGCTACCTTCAGGCTTACGCGGGGACTATCTTCAGCAGGAGATCGTGGTCGAGGGCGCGACCCGTAACGTGCCTGCGTTCAGCCGATTCCTCAAGGTCGCGGCGCTGTGCAGCGGAACAACCGTGAACTTCGCCAAGGTGTCCAATGACGCGCAGGTCCCTCGCACGACCGTGTACGAATACTTCGAGCTTCTGAAGGATACCCTGGTCTTGCACGAGCTGCCGGCCTGGCGGAAGTCGAAGAAACGGAAGCCGCTGGTCTCCTCGATGTGCTTTTTGGGGGGATGTGGGAGTCATGGCGGCGCTGCGAGAACGGGAGTTTCGTTGCGGGACTCTGGAGTTCGGGGAGGCGATGGAGACTATCTCATGCTCGAGCTCAGAATCCTGCCTACGGCTCCACGATGATGTCCACGTAGGCCGGCAGACTATCTGCCCCCTTCTTGTCCGTAACCCGCAGCTTGAACCGGAACAGCCGCTTCTCGGAGACCGAGGGAGCGAGAAAGGAGGCTTCGGGCATGTTGACGTCCAGCAGCGCGACCTTGCTCCCGCGGACCTGGCTCCAGGCGTAGAAGAGCGCTTCGCCTTCCGGATCCCGGCTCCGCAAGCCGCTCAGCTTGACCTTGGTACCGGCTTTCACGGTCCGGCTCGGTCCCGCATCCGCAATAGGCGGCTCGTTCGGCTCGCCCCCCACTTCCACGATCACTTCCAGGGATTCCTGCTTGCCGCGGTTGGAGACCGTGAGGCTCGTCTGCCCGTCGCCTACCAACTGGAGCAGGCCATACTGCGGGTGCACCTTGATGACCTGCTCGTTGGACGAGGTGTAGGTGGTGCCCGTGGAGGGGGAGGAAATAGCGCGCGAGACCCCATCCGAGAACACCCCGACCACGGGCAGCTCGAAGATCTTGCCCTTCGTGTCCACTTGACCGTAGGTGGCAAGCTGACCGGTCCGGCCCAGCCGCAAGGGCTTCTCGGTCTCGAACTCGATCGCGGTCAGATCTGCCTCCGGCTCGACCTGCACCTCGACCTCGTCGAAGACCGTCCGGGTCTCCAGCCGGCCCCGGGAGATCTCTCCGATCGCCAGGAGCCGCATCTTGCCGATCGCCTCCTTGGGAACCGGGAGCGGCCCGCCGAACGGCGGCTCGCTCTGGGCCGTCGAAACGAGAAACGGCAGCGCGACAATGTTCCCGCTAGTGGCATACTCCTTCTGCCAGTACTTGTCGTCGGCGATCTTGTCGATGCCGCTCCCGCCGCCGGCCTGCGTCTCATCCTGCTCGACGAGCACATCGGCCTGGTCGGCATACCAGTAGTAACGGACCTTGACGACGCCCGTGTCACGGCCCAAGTCCACCTTGGCCGGGACGCGCTTGCCGGACTTGAGCACGCTCCCCTCGGTGGGCTCCACAATCTTGAAAGCCAGCGCTTGTTCGCCAGGGAAAAGACCCGCCCTCAAGAGAGCCGGCAGAACCATCAGCGCAGCCAGGCGTCCCAGCATGGTGACCATCGCGCATCCCCCTCTCTAGTCACAAGTGGCAGAGGCTTGGCAAATTCTAGCGCCTTCACCGTATCCATGGCAATTGCAGCCGGCACCCGCCCGGTGGTAGCCAAGCCATCCCGGGACAGCCGGCCGGTCGGCTCCGCCCCAAGGCCCCTTGTCGAGCGTGGGATGGATGATTAAAAACAGAGGCACCGGGGCGGAGTGTGGCCAACGGAGGAGAGGAGACCAGTCTATGGGCTCTCAGGGTACGGTAGCCGACTGGCAGGAAGCGAGCGGCGCTCTACCCCCTTCGAGCCGGAGGGGTACCGTGGCAACCCTCACATGGGAACCTGTCTGCCAAACGAGGAAAACCAGAACTGTAATGCTCCCCGTTTGTCAAGACACTTTTTATGGTGCTGAGAGTGAGTCATCCTACGCAGCGGCTTGTGCCGCCTTCTGCATGCGGAGCGCCGCCTCGAATGCCAGCGGGCTCCGGTAGCCCAGCGCGGAATGGACGTCTCGCTGGTGATCATCCACCGCGATCCACTGCGCGACAGCGTCCCGCGCCTCCTCCAGGCTCGTGAACTCCCGCAGCCAGAGCAGCTCTTCCTTGATCGTCCGCATCAGCCGCTCGGTTTCGGCGTGGCCCTTGGGGTTATCATAGCTGGTGAAGACTTGCTCAATCCCCAACCGGCTCATG
>CAZTUO010000047.1:0-14602 GCA_964616355.1 uncultured Nitrospira sp. | reverse complement strand
AACCAGGAGCTTATAGATAAGGCCCTGGCGGCTGCCAAGAAGGCGGGGGAGCTTCGGTAGAGAAAGGCGTCTGCCCCCGCCCGGATCGCCTGGGCAGCGTGCTCCTGCTCGCACCGATCTGAGTGGAGGATGATCGCGGCCTCCGGGGCCCCCACCCTCAGCTCGGAGAGAAGCGCGGAAGCGGCCTCGCCCGAAAGCTGCGCGTCCACCACGATCATGTGCCACTCATCGAGTGCGGCCCACTCGATCGTCTCGCTCGCCGAATAGACGGCCTCCACCCGGCAGCCGGGAAAGGAGCGGCGCAGGGCCAGGGTGATCTGCTTGATGTCTTCTGCCAGCTCGCAGGCAAGCAAGGCGCGGAGGGCGGCCCCAGGGTTCATGCGTGGCTCCCCTGGGGAGCCCCGGAGTGCCAGCCTCTGGGTGTGGCGGGGCTCCATGTCTCGCGCCGTCGAGCTGCGTTCCGAGGCGCAGGGCTGTTCGGCCTCATAGGGAATGACCACGGGCCGCGGACTTTCGACCGTCACAAGGGTCTGAAAGTTGCCGGGAAGCCAGCATAAGGAGGCTTATGCCACAACAATATATAGTAGTCAAGCCCTGTTCTTGACAGAGAAGGCCGCAACATCTAGGGTTAACACGCCGCCGGTCCAGTGAGGGCTCCGGGTTGCCCGGTATCAAGGCGCGGAGGCCGGACCCAGGGGGGTGGCTCAGGCAGAGGCGGTCAGAGGCCGGTCAGCGCTGGGACAGGGCGGTCTCGTGGGGACAGGGGCCCGAGGTCATGTATAGCAGGTAGTTCCCCATCCCGTGCTGCACGTTGGGGTCATGGAGCGGGTGGTGATAGACCATCAGGATCTCGTAGTTGTCCTGTTGCTTTACGGAGAACCCCCGGGCGTCTCGATAGACCTGATGGGGCTGGAACTCGAGGAAGGTGCCGTCTTGGGCAACGGCGGGCACGGTCCGCAACAGCGTCCGCATCCGGGTCTTATCCTCGAGCGCAATCAGAAGAAGCTGGTCGTGCCCGTGCGGATAGGCGAACTTCACGCAACCGTCCACGCGGAACTTGAGTGGAGCGGACAGGACGTGCACGCCCGGCTTGATCTCGATCCCCTCGTCGGTCTGGTCCGGGCCCCGCTGCCCGAACTTGCTGTAGCAGACGATGTTGACGCCGACCTGATAGACCTCCAGTTCCTTGATCGGGACGCCCTCGGGAGCCATGTACATCGTGAACCGCGCCATCACATCTTTCGTCGGCGGCGCCTTGTGGTAGAAAGCCACGACGGACATCAGGTTCTGGCCCTTCTCTAACTTCACCCCATAGCCATCCGGAAAGCGCGCCTCGGTCATCTCGAGGCCGGCTCCTCCGAAGAACAGCGGTTCGCCGGGACAGGAGAGGCTCTCCTTGTCGGTGTTGATCATCAGGATGTGGTGCAGGTAGTTCTTCGGAAGCGGCCGCCCGTCCTTGGTGAACACCTCGGACTTGAAGCCGATCAGGTACATGTCCTTCGGCAGGCGGAACACGTGCTTGGGCATGCTCGCGGCGAGCTCGCCGTCATGGGCCGAGGGGAGATCAATGGGGCCGAAGGTCAGGGTGACGACCTGGTCCTGGATGGACACGCGCGTCGTCGCCTGGCCGTTCAGCGTCGGGACGCTCTGGTGCGCATGGTCTGCCTCCGCGAGGGCTGTCGCGGCGGAGACGAGGACGGCGAGCATGGACACGATCCAGCGAAACATGGTTCCTCCCGTCGAGTCTATGGGTGTCCTCTGAAGTCGGAGCGACGTCGCTCCGTCACGGGTTCTCAGAGCCCGGCTTCGAGGTGTGGGTAGGGGGCGGCTTCGCGCGCTTCCACAAGTAGCTCCCGCCCCACTGGCGTGGGGGGATCTTACTCTTATCCCCGACGCGGGTGTACCACCACACCCCTCTGGCCTCGTTGCCGTCCGCGGAGAGCAGGACTTCGAACCCGCCTTCCCGGTCGTTGCCAGATTGGTGCCAGGTGCCCTGGATCTTGCCGTCCACGATCGCGGTGGTCCGGATCCGACCGCCCTGCCAGGAGTAGGTGCCGTTGCCGTCGCGATCCAGGATCGCCTGGTAGGATTTGTCCTCCTCCTGGATCTCCCACTCCCCGCTCAGGTCCGGCTTCGTCAGCGCGGCGGGTGGAGGCTCGACGGCCAGCGTGGCCGGATCCGGAGCCTTCTCGGCGACCGGCAAGGCTCCGCTCGCCGTCCGGAACGATTCGTGCCAGGCCACGACCATCCAGGTTCCGTTGCGCCGCTCGAGCACGCCGGTCTCCCACAAGGGGAGCAGGGTCCGCGTCTGCTGCGCCCCGGTCCCGACATAACGGATATAGTCCAGCTCCATGGCGAACCAAGCAATGTCCCCGCGCGTCCAGACGTTCAGCGCGATGATGGGGATCTCGAGCCGGTCCACCGATCGAAACTCCTCTTCCATCTGCGCCGCGAACGCCGCCCAGCCGACGTATTTCCGGCCCGCAATCGAATAGCCGATGGCGTCGGGGTCCTGAGCCATGAACCGGGCCATGCCGGCGAGGTCCTTCTCGGCGTTGGCCCGGACCAGCGCGTGCAGCACCTCCTCGGGCCCCGGGGGCTCGGCGGCCGAGGCGTGCAGGTTTGTCCAGGGCCAGGCGGCCAGCAGGAGCGCCAGGACCCAGCGGGCGCAATCTGCACCGCGAACGGCGCGTTCGACGGGGAGTGGTGTCACGAGGATTCTCGTGGGGGATAAGCCCAATCTTAGGAAACTGACAATCGAGGAGGAGGCTACGCGGGCCTCGGGCGTTTGTCAAGGAGTTTCTCGTTTGCCGCCGGGCTCTGCCCTAAAGGTTCTACGCAGTGTCCTGCGGCGACAGGAGCGTCGTCGAGGACGCGGGGTCGTCCGACCCGCCCAGATGCCGCTCGCAGGGCAGCGTGACGTAGATGGTGGTGCCATGGCCGGGCGTGGATTCGATGGCCAGGGTGCCCTGCAGGAGCGCGGCGCGCTCGCGCATGCTGGGCAACCCGAAGCGCTGGGAACGGCCCGCCTCGCGCAGCGCCCTCTCCACGTCGAAGCCGCGCCCGTCATCCTCGATGATGGCCAGCACCGCTGAGGTCTGTCGCTCGATCACCACGCTCACGAGCGTGGCGCCCGCGTGTTTCGCCACGTTGGTGAGCGCCTCCTGCAAGATCCGGTAGAGGGTCAGCTCGATCGCTGGAGGCAGCCGGCCGTCCAGCCCCCGGGCGTGCACGTCCACCGCGATGCCGTAAGCCTGGTGGTAGTCGGCTGCGTAGCGCTCCAAGGCAGCCACCAAGCCGAGGTCGTCGAGCACGTTGGGGCGCAGGCCGACGGCCAGCCGGCGCACGTCGTCGAGGGCCTGGGCGGCGATCCGCCGCACCTTCTCCGCCTCGGCCTGCGCCGTGGCCAGTGTGGGCGCGCGCGCAATGCTGTGCAACTGGACCAGCAGCGCCATGAGGGCTTGGCCGGTTTCGTCGTGCAGCTCGCGGGCGAGCCGTGCACGCTCCTCCTCCTGGGCGGAGATGACCCGTTCGAGCAGGCGGGTGCGCAGCTCGGCCGCCTGCACCCGCTCGGTGATGTCGCGGATCAGGCTGCTGAAGAAACGCTGGCCGTGCTGGGTAAACTCCCAGAAGGCCAACTCCAAGGGGATCTCGCGGCCGCTCTTATGCCGGCCCGGGAGTTGGACCCGCTCCCAGGTCAGGTGGCGCTGCCCCGTGGCGAGATACCGGGCCAGGCTGACCTCGTGCGTCCGGCGCAGCCGCTCGGGCATGAGCAACGTGAGCGGCTGGCCGAGCAGCTCGGCGGCGGAGTACCCGAAGATCTGTTCGGTGGCGCGGTTGACGAACACCATGGTGCCGCTCTCGTTCATGGTAATGATGGCCTCGGCCGCGGTTTCGGCGACGGCGCGGTACCGGGCCTCGCTGTCGCGGAGGGCCTCCTCGACCCGCCGGCGCTCCTCGACCTCCCGCTGGAGGCGCGCGTTGGATTCGACCAGTTCGGCGGTGCGGGCGGCGACCCGTTGCTCGAGGTGCTCGTGGGCGGCGGCAAGCGCGGCGAAGCCCGCGGCGTTTTCCAAGGCGGCGCCGGCGAGCGCGGTGATGAACTCGGCCAGGCGCCGCTCCTCCTCGCCGAAGAGCCGGCCGACGTGGCGGTGGGCCACGTACAGACAGGCGGCGGCACTGCCGCGCACGACGATCGGGGCGCAGAGAGCAGAGCGCACGCCGGCGAGCACGACGCTGTCCGCGGGTGTCTCCGGAAGCCCCTCGACCGCGAGCACGGGCGCCCCGGCAGCGAGGGCTCGCTCAATGAGAGTGTGGCTGTAGGCGGCGTCGGGGTGCGCATCTGGCGTCCAGCCGGAGCCGCCCGCAGCCGGCCGGAGCGGGATCACGAGGCTTTGCTCGCCGTGCAGGAGCGTGAGCGCCCCGTCGCGGACGGCGGCGAAGACGTCCTCCGGAGTCAGGGCCCGGGCGATGGCGCGGCCGACTTCCAGGACCGTGGCGAACCGGTCCGCCAGGGAGAGGTGCCCATCGTGGCCACGGCGGAGCCGGCCTCCTCGTCGAGCCCCGCTCGCCGCTCGCGCAGGAGCTGGGCGGCCCGGGTCTCGTCGGCGGCCGCCCCTGGCCACCCAAGGGCAAGCCCGACTTGAGCGCGTGCATGCAAGGTCTGGGCGTATTCATCCCGCGCGCCCTGCGCCTCGGCGATCGCCAGGCTCTTGGCGAAGGCGCGCCGGGCGCGGTGCCTGCGTCCGCGGGCGGCGGCCAGCAAGCCGCGCTCGCGCAGCACGTGCGGCAGATCCCCGGGAAACTTCCGCGCGAGCCGCTGGGCCTGGCGGAGCGTCCGCTCCGCGCGCCGGAGCAGCGCCCGGCGCTGCTCCGGGCCCAGATCGGCGTCCGCGCCAGCACCTCGCGGAGGGCCGTGCCCAGCCAGACCAGGGCCGGCGCCACGTAGGCGTTCATCATGCCAGTCTGTTCGAGGATCCGGTATGCCTGGTCGAACACGGGCACGGCCTCGTCGGGCCGGCCTTCCCGCAGGAGGCGGATGCCCTCAGCCTGCAGCAGGTTCGAGGTGCGCTGGACATCCTCCTTGAGGCGGCCCAGCTCGACCTGGATGGCCTCCGCTGGGACGCAGCCACCCGAGGCCTTGGACCAGATCTCCAGGCTGATGCTTGGCGCCTGCGCATCGCCGAGGTCGAGGCCCGCCTGGTACACGCGCCGCGCCTCGTGGACCGCCTCGCGCAGGTGGCCCAGGCGGTACAGGCTGAACGCGATGTGGTACCGCGCCAGGTTGACTTCCCACTGGTCCCCCGTCCGCTCGAGGAGGCGGAGCGCCTCCCGGCACTGCTGCATCGCTTCCTCGTAGCGGGCGGCTGCGAACAGGATGACCCCGTAGAAATGGAGCGACTGCCCCTGGCCCCACAGGTCCCCCAGCGCCTTGCGGATGGCCAGCGACTTCTCGACGTAGGCGATGCCGCGCCGGAACAGCGGGATCAGGCTGAGCGCGGGCGCGTGCTCCGAATAGGCCTGGGCCAGCTCCAACGTCGGCGGATAGCGCTCGGCCAGGTTCATCTCCCGGAGGTGGGCCCAGAGGCAGGGCACCGTGCCCTTCTGGAACCAGTAGGCGTAGGCGAGCCGGCTATACAGCCGGATCACGAGCAGCTCCTGCTCCGCCCCGTCGAGGGAGCGCCGGCCGACGAACAGGCGGGGCATCCAGGTGTGTAGGGTCTGGCTGGTAACCTCCCACAGCAGCCACCCCAGGTAGCCAGCCTTGCCACGCGGCACGCGCTGGTGGAGGAGCCGGAGGGCCCGTTCCAGGGCTTTGCTGGCCCCCTTGATGTCGCCGCGCTTGAAGGCCAGCTCCCCGAGCCGGCCCTCGACCTGGGCGCGGGCGAGATCGGTCCCCGCCAGCGTGCGGGCTTGCGTGAACTGCTCCTGCGCCTCGTCATAGCGTCCCCGGAGCATGAGGACGTCCCCGAGTCCCTCCGCAATGCGGTACCGCACGGAGGGCTCGGCGGCCCGGGCGCCGCGCTCGGCAATCCGATATTGCTTCTCGGCGATCTCCAACGCATGCTGGCCCCGGGCCTGCTCGGCGGCGGCCAGTGCGTAGGGCAGGGCCCGCTCGGAATGCCCGGCTGCGTCGAAATGGTAGGCGAGGTCGTAGAACTTGGCCGGTTCAAGCGCCTCCAGAGACAGAGCGGCTTCGAGGTGGAGCGTCCTGCAGTCTGCGTCAGGCAGCCGGGTGAGGAGCGCTTCCCTGATCTTATCGTGGACGAACTTGCACTGACCGCTGCCGGGATCCCACCACACGAGTCGCCGCCGGCGGGCCTCCTCGATACCCGCACTCGTGCGGGCCTCGGGCAGCTTAGCCAGCCCTCGGGCGAACGCAAGATCGAACTCTCGACCCAGGACCGCGCCGACGGACAGGATCTGCGTAGCCTCGGGGGGGATCTGCTCGAGCCGCTTGACCAAGAACACGGCGGCCCGATACGAGGAGCGGGCCGCCGCGAGGGGGTCCGGTACGATCTTCCAACCCGCGGTGGTCGGTAGCAGGGCGCCGGTCTCTACCAAGCCGCGCAGGACCGCCGCTGCCATGAAGGGGCTTCCCGCTGCCAGCTTGGTCACGACCTCGATGGCCTCCGTGGGGACGGGCCCCGCCATGGATTCTACGAGTTGCCGGATGTCCTGAGGGCCGAAGGGGGGCAGCGTCAGGTGCAACCGCGGCGTCAGGCTGCGAAGGAGGTGGTGGGCCGGGACCTCTTCGGATCGGAACGCTGCGACCACCGCGACGCGGCGTCCGCCGGTCTTATCCGGCTGGCGACGGTGCCGGTGCCAATGGAAGAGAAGCCGCAGGGTCAGCTCGTCGGCCCACTGGCAGTCGTCGAGGAGCACGAGCGCTGGTTGCGCCGCGGACCCGAGGGTGTCGAGCAGCAGGGTGAGGGCCTGGACCGTCCTCAGTTCCCCGAAGGCCTCCGGTCCGAGCGACAGGGCGGGATCGGGGTCCAGGATCTCTTGCAACTGCGGGAGCGCCGCGGCCGCCGCGCCGCGCAGTTCGCCGAGCCCGGTCTGGAAGGCGTCGGCCCATGCGGGCTGCACCCGGGCGTGCGCCACCAGCTCGCCGACCACTCCGTCCAGCACCTGGAAGGGGCGCGGCGCGGTCTGGTCCTGGCCCTGGCCGCGGAGGACCCAGAAGCCCAGCTCCCTGGCCTTCCGCATGAGTTCCTCCAAGAGCCGGGTCTTGCCGCTGCCGGATTCCGTCTCGATCAATAGGAGCCCGCCCTCCCCTTGCGCGGTGTCGTGGAGATGGGTCTCAAGCCGGGCCAGCTCGTCGGCGCGGCCGATGAACGCCGGCTCGGCCAAGGTCTGGCGCCGGTCCCGGGCGCCAATGACGAGGCTAGGATTGGCGATGCCGCGCGCGAGGGCTTCGCGCAACGCATCCAGATCCGCCAGCACGGCCTCCGCGGCCTGGTAGCTGTCGCGGGGATCCTTGCGGAGTAGCCGCTGCAGGAGGTCGTTGAGCGCTCGCGGAGCCGGGACGCCGAGCTGCTGGAGGTCCGGGACTGCCACCGTCAGGTGCTGGCGCAAGATCTCGGCAACCGTCTCGCCGCGAAAGGGGAGTCGGCCGACGAGACATTCGAACAGGACCAGTCCGCCCGAATAGAGGTCCGAGTACTCGCCGACCTCATCCTTGATCAGCCCGGCCTGCTCCGGGGCCATGTACTGGACCGAGCCTGCCGGCTGGTCCCGGAGCGAGACGTCCAGCCGGCTGCTGCGCGCAAGGCCGAAGTCAATCAGGGTCGCCCCCGGCAGCGGGGCGCCCTCTCCCAGCATCAGGTTGGCCGGCTTGACATCCCGGTGGAGCACGCCGTGGGCGTGGGCGTCGCGTAGGGCGGCGAAGAGGCAGGTGCCAACGGTGAGCGCGTCCCCGAGCGGCAGGGGGCCGGCTGCCAATCGAGCCTGGAGTGTGCTACCGGGAAGATAGGGCAGGACGAGAAACACCAGCTCGCGGTCTGAGCCCAGGTGCAGCAGGGGAACGAGCCAGGGGCTTCGGATCTCCTGCAGGACGCGGGCTTCATGCTCCAGGCGGAGCCGGGCCTGAAGGGACAGGCAGGTTGTGGCGGTCGTCTTGATGACGACCGAGCCGCCCCGAGCAAGGTCGGTGCCGAGGAACGTGTCCACACCCAGACCGGTCTTGAGCAGCCGGTCGGCGCGGAAGCGTCCGCCGAAGATGCGCGACTGGTCGGTCACGGGGTTGCTCGCAGTCGTAGAAACCCCGGAGGTGCGCGGTTCCGGATGAACCGGGTCCGGCCCGAGCCCGTTGCGCCGCAGTGTAAGCTTCTTGTGGAAAACTCGATACTATCTATAGTGATCACTATTAAGTGATTAGAGTCTTGTACCTGAATTATGGCCTGGTAGGAGCGGGCTGGCGCTACCAGATTTCCAGCCCCATTAATACCAGGCCGAGGATGAGCCAGCCGAGCACGCCGGTCGAAATGAGGCGTTCCAGGGTCATGCGTCCGTTTTCCCTCTTCAGGTGAGCCGCTCTCCGGCAGCCCGTCGCGTTCTGGGGCCTAGCAAGAGCAGTGCCCGGTGCACCCCGCAGCCCTGTCTGGAAAACTCACGGTTCGTCAATGGGATCCGACGGGGCCGCGATGGTCCAGGCCGATCCGTCACAGGGCGACCGAGCGCAGTTTGTCTCCTGTGAGGAAGCGATTACAGCCCGTGCCGGGGAAGGGTCAGGGGGCGGGGTGGGGTGCCTCATCGCCGAACAGCGTGGTCGCCGAGGCGCGGGTGATCCGGATGGACACCAGGTCACCTGGCTTGGTCTGGCTTCCTTCCTTCTCCCAGACGACCGTCACGTTGTGGTCGGCCCGTCCCATCCACTGCCGGGGCGACTTCTTGGCATCGCCCTCGACGAGGACGGGGAGGGTCCGCCCCACCGTCGCGAGGTTTTTGCGAAGGGAGATTCCCTTCTGCAGCTCGACCAGGCGGGCGACGCGGGCGGCCTTTACCGCGTCCGGTACGTCGTCCGGGTACTTGCGGGCCGCGATCGTGTGCTTGCGCTCGGAGTACTTGAAGATGAACGCGGCATGGTACTCGACTTCCAGGACCGTGCGGACCGTGTCTTCGAACTCCGCATCGGTCTCGCTGCAGAACCCGCAGATGAGGTCGGTCGTCAGCGCGATCTCGGGGTTGCGCCGGCGGATGGCTTCGACTAGCCGGAGATAGTCCCCGCGGGTATAGGTCCGGTTCATCAAGTGGAGGATCCGGTCGTTCCCGGCCTGGAGCGGCAGGTGAATGTGCTTGCAGATCCTCGGATGGCTGGCGACCGCGTCCAGGAGCGCGGGCGGGAAGTCCTTGGGATGAGGCGAGGTGAACCGGACCCGCTCGATCCCAGGGACCTCGGCCACCGCTGTGAGCAGCCGCGCGAAGTCCCAGTCCCCGTAGCGGTACGAGTTCACGTTCTGGCCCAGGAGGGTCACCTGCTTGTAGCCCTGGGCGGCCAGGGTCTGCGCCTCCCGGAGGATGCTCTCCGGATCGCGGGAGCGCTCGCGGCCCCGCGTGTAAGGGACGACGCAAAACGAGCAGAAGTTGTCACAGCCGCGCATGACCGCGATCCAAGCATTGACGCCCGCGGTCCGCTCGGGCACGATGTCGTCGTAGGTCTCGTACTCCGACAGCTCGACGGCGAGGCCCTTCTCCTGCCGCTCGAGCGCGTTGGTGAGGAGGTCTGGGAGTCGGCGATAGGCGTCCGGGCCGGCGAGGACATCCACCAGCGACTCGGTCTCCAGCAGCTCCTTCTTGAGGTTCTGCGCCATGCAGCCGAGGATGCCGACGACGAGGCTCCGCTCCCGCTTGATGGCTTTCAGTTCGGCCAGATGGCCGTAGACGCGGCTGTGCGCGGTTTCGCGGATCGCGCAGGTGTTCATGAGGACCACGTCCGCCCGCTCGCGATCCTCGGTCAGCTCGAACCCGCGTGCCTTGAGGATCGAACGCATGAGTTCGGTGTCGTATTCGTTCATCTGACAGCCGAACGTCTCGATGTGGACCCGGTAGGCTGGCGTCGTGCTGGGCATGGGTTGGCTCCTCGGACTAGGCTGCGCCGGAGAGCGAGGTCACGGGAATCAGGGATCCGGGCTCCTGCCCGGCTGGTTCCGTCTGGAGATGGCCGAGGGCCAGGCCGTCCATGGCACCGGTCACGACGACTGTGCGGAGCTGATTGGCCAGCGGCGTCGCGGAGCGTACCCCGACCCGCAGGTAATTGTCAGTCAGGCCGGTCCAGCGGCCGTCGGGCTCCTGGTGCTCGAAGAGCACCGCCACCGGCCGCCCGATGTACCGCTGGCAGAACGCCAGCCGCTTCGCGCGCGAGAGCGCGGCCAGGGTCCGACACCGGGCCTTGACGGTGGCGGCGGGTACACGGTCGTCCAGCCGCGCGGCCGCCGTGCCCGGCCGTGCAGAGAAGCTGAACACGTGGAAGTAGGCGAAGGGGAGGTCCGCGGCGACGGCCCTGGTGTTGGCGAACTGGCGCTCGGTCTCGCCGGGGAAGCCGACCAAGAGGTCGGTCCCGAGCCCCAGATCGGGGACGCGCGTGATGGCCTGCTCGACCAGCGCCACATAGTCCCGAACGCGGTACCGCCGGTTCATGGCCTCCAGGAGAGTGTCGTCCCCGCTCTGCAGGGGCACGTGGAGGTAACGGCAGAGCTTCGGCGAGGTCGCCATGTGGTCGAGCAGCGCCTCCGGCACCGTCGTGGGCTCGATCGAGGAGATCCGGATGCGCTCCACTCCCTCGATCCGTTCCAGTGCCTGGATCAGATCCAGCAACGAGCGCCCACCGCAGGTGTACCGGCCGATATTGACGCCGGTGAGGACCAACTCGCGATGGCCGCGCGCCACCAATGCCTCCGCTTCGCGCAGCACGTCGTCCAGGTGTCGGCTCCGCTCGCGCCCCCGGGCATAGGGAATGAGGCAGAACGAGCACATGAAATTGCAGCCGTCCTGGATCTTAAGGTTCGCCCGGGTGGTCTCGTAGGCGCCGGCTCCGGGCAGCACGAACTCCTCACGCGCGATGGTCCGGGTATGGAGCAGCTCAGGGACGGGCCGCTTGCGGATCGCCGATGCAGGCGGTAGGTACTCGGCGAGATCCAGCTTGTACTGCGTGCCGACGATCAGGTCCACGCCTGGCAGCCGCCGGAGCGCCTCGGCGCCGGTCTGCGCGTAGCAGCCGGTGACCGCGATGAACGCCCACGGGGATCGGCGCAGCGTCCGCCGGATGAGCGCGCGGCAGTCCGCCTCGGCCTGTTCCGTGACCGCGCAGGTGTTGAGCACGAGCAGGTCGGTGGCCTGGCCGAACTCGACGAGCCGGTAGCCCCGTTGCTTCAAGCGGTCAGCGAGCAGGGCCGTTTCCGCCTGGTTCAGTCGGCAGCCGATCGTGTAGAGAGAGGCGCGGGGTTGCGACGTGGGCATGTCGGCCATTATAGGAGGTCGGTTCGCGGGGAGTAAAGGGCGGCGGACCGGCTCTGTCAGGCGGCCCCGCTGATTGACAGTCTTCGTCTGGCCTATGCTAGAATGCTGCCGTGTGCTCCATCCGCTCAACCGAGGGAGGACGCTCATGAACAGGCTGCGAGTCGGGATTCTCCTCGCATGGCTAGGATGCGGGCTACTGCCCTGCCTGGCCTCTGCGAACGGCACCCTGCCGCCGGAGCCGGACGAGGACACCCGGATCGAGGAGCTGTACGATCACGAAGCCCGCATGTTCTTGTTCCTCTATTCGCTCAAGGGCAACGGCGAGGTGGACTACGTCACCGGCCGGATGGTCGAGGAGCACGCCCGGAGCCACTACGGCAATCCGGTGTACTACACGGAGCGATACCCCCTGTTCTACTGGTGGAACCACACCCTGTGGAACGATCCCGAGCGGGACGGCGTGAACGGTAACGAACGCGTCTATCAAGAGAACATCGATTTCGACAAGTCCCGCTACAAGCCCTGTGTCTTCAACGGGCAGCCCTGCTGACCGGTGGCCTGAGGCCCAGCCCGTTCCGCCGGTCTGTCCCGCGGCGAACCCGGCGCGGAAGGCCCGCCGGCGCCCTCGCCCCTCGCAGCCCTGTCGGTCCAGGCAATCCCAGTGACCGCTCCCACGATCGCCCAGATCGTCACGAACAGGCGGCTCGCCGTGATGCTGCCCCTCGGCATCGCCTCCGGACTTCCACTGGCGCTGACCGCGGGGACACTCCAGGCCTGGCTGACCGTCGAGGGGGTGGACCTCCGAACCATTGGGCTCCTGACGCTGGTCGGCCTGCCCTACACGCTCAAGTTTCTCTGGGCGCCCCTGATGGACCGCTTTGTTCCCCCCTGGCTTGGCCGGCGGCGCGGATGGATGGCTCTGACGCAGGGCGGGCTCGCCGCCGGGCTCGTGGCCATGGCCGTCACCGAGCCGCTCGTTGCGCCGGGACTCTTGGCCGGCCTGGCGTTGCTGGTCGCCTTCCTCTCGGCCTCGCAAGATATCGTCTTCGACGCCTATCGCGCGGACATCCTGCCTCCGGCGGAGCGGGGCCTGGGCGCGGGCTTGTCGGTGACCGGCTACCGGATCGGGATGCTGCTCTCCGGCGCGGTGGCCCTGCTGCTCTCCGAGCGGATCGGTTGGTCTCAGACTTACCTCCTCATGGCAGTCGGGATGGGGCTCGGGGCGGCGGCGACGCTTGCCAGTCCGGAGCCTGCGGCGCCGGCGTCGGTCCCGCCGACGCTGGCCGAGGCGGTCACCGGACCGCTTGCAGAACTCTGCTCGAGGCCCGCCGTGCCGGCGCTGCTCGGCCTCGTGGTCCTCTACAAGCTCGGGGACGCCTTCGCCGGGGCCTTGACCACGGCCTTCCTCATTCGCGGGGTGGGCTTCTCGCCCACAGACGTCGGCCTTGTGAACAAGGGGATGGGGTTCCTGGCCACGATCCTCGGGGCGCTAGCCGGCGGCGCGCTCATGACCAGGATCGGGCTCTTCGCGGCGCTGCTCTGGTTCGGGCTCGGCCAGGCCCTGTCCAATCTGGCTTTCATGGCGCTGGCTGGGGTCGGGAAGAGCTATCCGGTGCTGGCCACAGCGGTGGCCTTCGAGAACCTCGCCGGCGGCATGGGCACGGCCGCCTTCGTCGCGTTCTTGATGGCCCTCTGCGACCGGCGGTACTCGGCGACCCAGTTCGCCCTGCTGTCGGCCCTCGGCGCCGTCGGCCGCGTGCTCGTCGGGCCGCCGTCCGGGATGCTCGTCGAGGCGGTGGGCTGGGGCTGGTTCTTTCTGCTCACGGCGCTCGTGGCGCTGCCGGGGCTGGCGCTGCTTTGGTGGCTGCGCGAAGACCTGGGCCGGCTGTCGCGGGCAACGCCACGCCACTGACCGGCAGGGCGAATTGAAGGGGGAGCGAGCGATGAAAGCTTCGAGCATGGCCTGGATGCTGAACCGGCCCCTGTTTGAGTGGCTGCTGGCGGTCCGCCTGCTGCCCGGCCAGGTGGTCGCGCTGGCCGGGATCGGCATGATTGTCATGGGTGCCGGGCTCCTGATGTTGCCGTGGGCGACCGCGCCGGGCGTCGAGCTGCGGTTCCTCGACGCCCTCTTCACGGCCACCTCCGCGGTCTGTGTCACCGGCCTCATCGTGCTGGACACGCCGCGCGACTTCACGCCGTTCGGCCAGGGGATCGTCCTGCTCCTGATCCAGCTCGGCGGCCTCGGCTACTCGACGATGGCGACGCTGCTCCTGCTCGCGCTCGGGCAGCGGATCGGGCTCAAGGAGCGGCTGATGATGGCGGAGGCCCTGAGCACGCTGGACATGGCCGGGCTCGTCCGGTTCGTGAAGACGATCGTGCTGGTGACGGTCGTGATCGAGGGCGCCGGCGCGCTGCTCCTGACGCTCCGGTTATGGGCGGACATGGACTTCGCCCGGGCCCTGTACGTCGGGGTGTTCCATTCGGTCTCGGCCTTCAACAACGCCGGCTTCTCTCTCTTCTCGGACAACCTGGCCGGCTACCGGAGCGACCTCACCGTCAATCTGGTGATCACCACCGAGATCATCCTGGGCGGGATCGGCTTCCTCGTCTTCCAGGACGTGATCGAGAATGTGCGCGGCCACCGCTTCCGCCTCCAGACCCACACGAAACTCGCGGTGCTGGTGTCGCTGCTCCTGCTCGTGGCCGGCACGCTCGGGATCTGGGTCCTGGAGTGGAGCAACCCCAGGACCTTCGTCCCCCTGTCGGCGGGTGAGCAGCTCCTGGTCTCCTATTTCCATTCGGTGTCTTCACGGACCGCCGGCTTCAACACGGTGGACCTGAGCCTGATGCGGGACGCGACGCTCTACTTCATCATCCTGCTGATGGCGGTCGGCGGGTCGCCCGGCAGCACGGCGGGCGGCATCAAGACGACAGCCTTTGCGATCGTCTGGCTCTCCATGTGGTCTATCCTCAAGCAGCGGGCGGACGTCGAGGTGTTCCACCGGCGCATCCCCCACGAGCTCGTGCTGCGCGCCACCTGCCTCGCGGTGCTGGCCATGGCGACCGTGACCGCCTTCACCCTGCTCCTGGCCTATACGGAGCAGCGCTCGTTCCTGACCCTCATGTTCGAAGTTACCTCGGCGAT
>CAZTUO010000046.1:14389-14653 GCA_964616355.1 uncultured Nitrospira sp. | reverse complement strand
GACGACCACAGGCTGCTTGGTCTCGAAGGCCTGGTTGGAGAAGGGGGTCTCCTCCAGCAGCAGGATCTCCTTGCGCACGCTGTCGAAGACCTTCCCGGACGCGGCTTCCACCACCCAACATTCCAGGACCGGATGGCGCACCATGAGCACCGCCAAGTCCACTTCGGCGAGGTCGGCGGCCCGGTCGGCGATCCGCAGTTGCTCCTCCGCCTCCACCTCGATCTCCCGGTCGTCGACGACCTTGGTGACCTTGCCGATGATGCC
>CAZTUO010000046.1:10574-14379 GCA_964616355.1 uncultured Nitrospira sp. | reverse complement strand
CTCCAGCCCCTCTGCTCCGATCATGGTCAGTTCCTGGCCAGTCGCGTGGAGCGCCTCGAGCTGCTCGATGTGGTGGTGGATGCGGCCCGACATCATCTCGAACGTGCGCGCCAGGTCTCCCAGCTCGTCGTTGGTCTGAATGGGGATCGCCGGGAGCAGCCCGCCTCCGGAGGCCTGTTCCACGCCGCGGGTCAGCTTCTCCAGCGGGAGGCGGATCACCCAGTGCAGCACCACAAACCCGGCGATCGCCAGGCCGGCCGCCACCAGCAGGAAGACCAGTTGGAGCGCATAGAGCGCGTCAATGCGCCCCGCGACCCGCCGCTCGATCACGCCGACCAGCTCCGACAGCGCGCTGACGAACCTGGAGGCGTGTCGCTCATAGGCAACCAGGGCTCTGTCCCGCTCCGCGGGACTCTGCGCGGCAAGCGCCTGCTCGACCGGTGGCCGCATGGTGACGAGCCACTCGTCCCGGATCCCCTGGATGCGCCGGCGGACCTCCGGCTCGGACTCGCCCAGCAGTCCCCGGCTCGGATCGCCGTCCAGCAACCCCAACAACGCAGCGTCCAGCTCGGCCAGCTCCTGCAGGAGCACGGCGCGTTCGCCCTCGGCCGGGTTTTGGGGCGGAAGCTGCCGCAAGAGGTGCGCGAGCTTGTACACCCGCATGCGCTGAATGCCGGTCTGGTTGATCGCCGCGCTCGCGCCGATGAGCTGCCGCGTGAGGTAGGCGTTCACGAGCATGAGGGTTACGAACACGAACGACAACAGCACGAAGACCGCGCCGATCTTGATCGTGACGGACGTCCGGCGGGCGCTCATCGGCACCTCCGCCTGCTCGATGCCGGCGTGCAGCTCCCCATTGCCATGTCCCTTACGCCACCGGCCGGGCCGGGGCAAGCTTCCGGAGGTCAAGCACCAGCTCGTCTTTTTCCCGGCCCAGCAGACGATCCCACAGGTTCCGCGCTGGCGGCACGACCGCGTGCGCCGGCTCGAACAGCAGATCGAACCACTTCGCCACGATCGGCATCATCGGGTAGCGGCGATCATACACCATCCCATAGGCAGGAATCCCGTAGAGGGTCCGATAGTTGCCCAGCACGAAATGAAGATGCGGCCCGTGCACGTAGAGCCCTCCGGTCGTGATCTCCCGCTTGATGGACGACTGGGGCTGGCTCAGGTAGTAGGTGACCACCTGATCCGGGGCCGCCCGGGCCAGCGCCTCGGACAGGCGCGGCGCGAGCAACGCGACTTCGTCGTCGCGAAAGACCGGCTCCGGGTTGGCCTCCCCCTGGAGTGCCCGCTGGATCGAGGTCCGGTGCTCCCGGGCCAGGAACCCGCGCAGGATCCCGGCCATGACCTCCGGCTCGATCTGCGCCGGGTGGCTGTGCCTGGTCTCCGGCTTCGTCGGCAGGACGGCAGGGTCTGCTTCGAGCCGCACGAAATTGACGGGGTCCTCGTAGATGAGCTGGGAGGGAACCTGCGGGATCGCACAGGCAGCGATCGCTGCCCATGCAACAGGCAAAATGAAAAATGCAAAACGCTGGTGGGTCCCCTTTGTTAACTTTTCATTTTGCATTTTGCATCGTTACCGTCAGCCTTCGCTGACGGTGACCGTCATCTCGATGCGCTCCAGCGGATTGTCCCGACCGTCCCGCTTGACGTTCACGATCCGGTCGGCCACCTCCATTCCGCTCACGACCTCGCCGAACACCGTGTACTGCCAGTCCAGGAAGTGGGCATCGGCCACGCAGATGAAAAACTGGGAGCCGGCGCTGTCTGGGTCATTGGCCCGTGCCATCGAGAGCGTGCCCCGTTTGTGCGGCCGGCTGTTGAACTCCGCCTTGAGCCGGTAGCCCGGGCCTCCCGTCCCGTGTGTGGCACGCTCGGGATGTCGGCTGTTGGGATCGCCCCCCTGGATCATGAATCCGGGGATCACCCGGTGGAAGGTCGTGCCGTCGTAGAACCGCGCCCGGGCCAGCTTGACGAAGTTGTTCACATGGTTCGGCGCCACTTCGGGGAAGAACGCCAGCACGATGTCGCCCCAGGGCTCGTTCTTGACCGTGACCCGGATCGTCGCGCGAACCTTCTTCAACTGTTCCAGCGTTGGCGCAGTCTCAGTCATCGCAGGCTCCCTCAGCAATGGACAGCATCATGTTCCAGCGCATCGTCAGCACTGCGGCCTCAGGGTACCGCACGCGAGGGCTGGGACGCCCAGGTCACAAGCAGGATGCCGTCGCGGGCCATGACCAACTGCGCAGTGACCCGGGGATCCGAATGGGCCTGGCGGGCCAGCTCCTTGATCGCGGCGACTGCCGGGTCCCTGGCCTGGACAACGCCCCCGATCGCCATGCCCTGGGTGTTGTCCATGAGCAGCGCCCCCGTCGGGGTCAGCAACTCCAAGGCACGGTGGTAGTAGTGGAGGTAGTTTGGCGTGTCCGCGTCCACGAAAATCAGGTCGTAGGGGCCCGTCAGGGTAGCCAGCGTCTGCAGCGCCGGTCCCACGAGCACCTCGACCTTCCGGCCGTGCGGGCTCCGCCCCAGACGCTTCCGGGCGAGCATGGCCAGCCCGGCGTTGATCTCGCACGTGAGAAGCGACCCATCCTCCGGCAGCATCTCCGCCATCGCCAGCGCGCTCGCGCCGTCGCCCGTGCCGATCTCCAGCACGCGCTTGGCACAGACCTTCTGCACCATCGCCTTGAGGAAGGACGGATCCTTCATGGACGCTGGGTGCGCACTCGATGGCCTACCGGACCATGAACGGCGATTCGGCGGTCCCTTCCAGGCCGTCACTGATGCCGGTCCAGCTCTGTCCGGCGTCGTCGCTCCGAAAGACGCCGGAGCTGGTGCCGACGTAGAGCGCCCCGTCGGCAGATGCGATCAGCACCTGGATGGACAGCTCCGTCAGCCCGCGGTTGAGCGGGGTCCAGCTCTTGCCCTGATTCTCCGTTTTGAAGACGCCACGGCCGGTGGCCACGATCAGCCCTTTTTCGCTCGGCACGATGCCGCGGATCGAATCGTTGGGAAGCGCCTTGCTGATCGGCCGCCAGGACGTGCCGCCGTCGGTGCTGCGGAAAACTCCGCCATCGAAGGTGCCCGCATAGATCGCCTGGTCGGCGCCCACCGCCAGCACGCGGATGAAATTCTCGACCAGCCCTTCATGGTCCACCAGCCCGTCCCGCAGGCGTGTCCACTCCGTCCCGTTGGGCTTGAAGCGGAAGACGCCCCGGCCTGAGGTCCCGGCATAGAGCGTCCGGTCTTGCCCCATCGCGAGGCTGTGCACCAGGGTTTCGTCCAACCCCTTGGTCACGACAGACCACCTCGTTTCTCGGTCACCCAGCCGGTAGACCCCATCCCCCGTCCCGGCATAGACGGCTCCCCCCTCGATCAGGAGGGCCTTCACCTCCAGCCGCTTGAGCCCTTCGTTGATCTTTTCCCAGCTCTGCCCGCCGTTTCGGGTGCGGAACACGCCGCCCCGGAAGGTGCCGGCGTAGATCGCGCCGTCAGGCGCCGCAGCCAGGCACAGGATGAAGGGGTCGGTCAAGCCCGAGTTGACCGACACCCACGTGGTGCCGCGGTCCGAGCTGCGGTAGATCCCCAGCCCGAAGGACCCTGCGTAAAGCGCGCGGTCCTTGCCTACCGCCAGGGCCTGGATGCTGGGTGCCGTCGGGGGCGGTTGGCCGTGGCCTCCCTGTGGCGCGGCTGCGGCCGGCAAGGTCGAAGGCCAAAGGCCAAAGGCCAAAGCGAAGAGCGCCAGTTTGGGAGCTGTCGCCGGCGATCGAGCTTTCATGGCTTCCTCTCCCTTCTGCCT
>CAZTUO010000046.1:7706-10547 GCA_964616355.1 uncultured Nitrospira sp. | reverse complement strand
GCCTTTTCACTTTGTCCTTATGCCCGCAGTCCCGACCGGCAGGCCCCCGGCGGGAGCGGACACCGCCTGGGTCGGCGCTCGCCTCCCAAATAGACGCGCGCCCAGGATCCCAATTTCGTACAGGATCATGAGCGGCACCGCCATCAACAGCATCGTAAAGAGCGTCGCGTCCGGCGTGATGATCGCCGAGGCGATCAGCGCGACCATCACCGCATGCTTCCGGTACTGGCCCAGCAGCGTCGGCGAGACGAGCCCCGCCCTCGACAGCAGCGTGATCGCCAAGGGCATCTCGAACGCGAAGCCGAAGACGAGCAGGAACTTCACGTTGAAGTCCACGTAGGTGCCGACGGCGAGCTGGGGCGTCAGCTCCCGCTCCATGCCGAAGGTCACGAAAAACTGGATGACGAGGGGGAGGATGACGAGGTTGCAGAACACCAGGCCCAGCGCGAAGAACGCGGTGGCCAGGCAGAACAGCGGAAGCGCCCAGCGCTGCTCCCGTGGCAGCAACGCCGGCCGGACGAACAGCCAGAACTGGTGCAGGATGACCGGCAGGCTGAGCACCACACCCATCATGAAGGAAATCTTGACGGACGCGAACAGGGCCTCCGCAGGGCCGTAGAAGATCAGCTCGTTCGGAAACGGCCGCCGGAACCAGGCGATCAGCTCGGAGGAATAGGCGAAGCACAGGACGAACGAGGCCGCGACGGTGAGCGCGATGATCAGCAGGCGTCGCTTGATGGTGGCAAGGTGGACTGCGAGTGGGGGCAGGATGGCGGCCATTGGACCGGTCTCCGGTCGCCGCGCGCCCGGCGGCGTCAGTTTGCGGCGGAATGTTGTCGGCTCATTCGGTATTGCCGGATCAGCTCGGCCATCTTGTCCTTCAAGGCCAGCTTTTCCTTCTGGATCTGCTTTTTCAGCACTTCTTCCTGGGGAGTCAAGACGTGGCGCCGGTGGAGCTCCGCGAGCTCCGCGTCCAGGCGATGGTGCGACTCCTCGAGTTGGCGGAATTCGGGGCTGGACGCACGGAGAGCATCAACGATCCTGTCCTCTGTCTGCATTGCCTCCCTCCTGCTCAGCGAGGCGCTCGGTTGCCCGGTCGGGACCGATCGGGTGACGAAGCGCCGACGTAGATGGCCAGACCTCCGTCTTGCGGGGCCCAATGGAGGCGGGCCCGAAGCCCTCTTTTCTTGGGATCTTACCACTTTCCAGGCTTCCTGCGGCAAGCGCCAATTTCTCCGGCCGGTGCTCCACCAGGCGTGACCGCAGGTGCCGCCGGATCGGCCGATCCAAGCGGCGCCAGGCTCATCAAGACCGCGTCCTCGACCGGGTCCCGGTAATAGTGCGCCCGGACGGCGAACGGTTTGAACCCCGCCGCCTCGTAGAGCCGACGCGCCGCCTCGTTGGACGCGCGGACTTCCAGCACCGCGCGCGTCGCACCGCTGGCACGCCCCGCCTCCAGGGCCTGCCGGACCAGCGCCCGGGCGATCCCCCGCCGACGCCACTGCGGGTGGACCGCCAGATTCATGAGGCGTAGCTCCTCGAACACCACCCAGAAACAGATGTAGCCCGCCAGGTCCCCACCTCCGCCCGAGTCTCCCGCCCATCGGGCGATCAGAAGCGTGGCAAAGGGATTGCCGTCCAGCTCGGCCTCGAACATCTTCCTGGTCCAGGGAGCCGAGAATGAGCGCGCCTCGAGCCACACCAGGGCGTCGAGGTCCTCCCGGGTGGCCGGCTCGATGCGGAGGCGGCTGTCCAGCACGTCCGGGCGCGACACGTCCATCAGCCCCCCCTCGCAGCCGTGCTGCTCCCGGAAGAAGGCGGGCGCCGCTCCCACATCAGCTCCGCCTCCGCCCGCTGCACATACCGCGGGCTCACGACTGGGCCGGCCACCTCGCCCTGCGCCAGATAGCCCCATGCGGCCAGCCCGACGCTGACGGCCGAGGCCGACATCGCGTCCAGCGGGGCCTCCCGAGCGTCTCCAGCGCGTGTACCCAGTAGTCGCCGCAACTCCTCCCGATAGGCGAGCCACCCCTCCCCGAGCACCAGGGTCGGACCTGTGATCGCCAGGGCCGCCTCGGCGAGCGACCCGACTCGATCGTCCGTGACGCGCCGGAGCCGGTCAGGCGTCTCCCACTGGAACTGCGCCCAATAGAGCTCTTCCGTCCGGGCCTTGAACATCGCGCAGACCGGGAGGGCGGTTCCGCGGACGTTCCACGCCAGGGCTTCCAGCGACGGAACCATCATGAGCGGACGCCCGGTGATCGTCCGAAACCCCAACATCGTGGCCAGGCCGACCCTCAGGCCGGTGAACGAGCCTGGCCCGCTCGACACCGCCAGCGCATCCAGCTCGTGCAAGGATAAGCCGCACGACGCCAACACGCGATCCACCGCGGGCACCAGCCACCGCGCGTGGTGGCCTTTCGCGTCCTCGTCCGACCGCGCGAGCACGCGCTCGCCCTCCAGCAGGGCGACACTCTGGCATGCAGTCGCCGTCTCGATCGCCAGGAGCTTCACGCGCGCCTCCCCGATGCGCTCACGGGCTCCACGACGCTGCCCGGCTCAGGCCCATCGGCGCCCCCCCGCCCTTCGGCCCGGCGACGCCCAGATCCTCTGGCCGCAGCGAGGGGTTCGGGACGATCTCCTTGAACGTCAGGAGGAGGGTCCCCTGCCCGTGACCGTCCTTAATGGTGACCTTGAACGGCCGGAGGACGGGCGTGAACGCATCCGACGCCGCCCCGGTCGCCGTCACTCCAGGTCCCCTGATCGGGCGGTAGTCCTCGAACTCCAGCATCACCTCGACTTCTCCGTTCGGGGTCAGCCGGTACTCCTGGACCACGTGAA
>CAZTUO010000046.1:0-7696 GCA_964616355.1 uncultured Nitrospira sp. | reverse complement strand
CGGCGGTCGAACCAAATCTGGCGAACCGGCAGGCCGGACGTGCCTGCCGCAAAGATGTCCAGCCGATAACGGTCCCCCTCCTCTGCAAGTAACACGTGCTGGCCTTCCCGCACCGATTCCACTGCGATGACCTCGCTGACCGCCAGCACGCTTAGCTGAAAGGGGCGCCCGATCTTGTCGTTCTGCTCCAGGTCTCGGACCCTGCCGGCGTACACCTGCCCCGTTGCCGCCAGCCGAAGCCGATAGAGGTCGTCGCCGAGGACGAATTCGAATAGCTCCCCGCCGAGGCGATTGAACCCTTGCAGCCGCAGGAACCTGGGCCGGCGATAGTACATCGCCCCTTCGAGTTGGTGGGCGAAGGGAACCCCCGGCCCCGAAAGCTTCGCCGAGAACAGCCCCTTCATCGTCTCGATCGCCGCCTCCCGCTCCTTGAGCAGTCCGGTCAGCCGCTCCGCCGTGGCCTGCTCGGCCGGCTGCGCCGGCTTCGCCCGCCAGCTCGCGCAGCCCGTCGTCACTGCAAAATGCAAAATGAAAAATGCCAGGGCGACACAATGGCCGATCGTCCCTGCCGCGGTCGTCATTTTCCATTGTGCATGGGGCATTGTGCATTCATCCCAGGATCGCGTCGAGGGCCTGCCGGATGTCCCGGACGCCGACCAGATCGAGTCTCGCCACCGGGTCCAGTTTGGCGAGGTTCCGCTCGGGCAGCACGCAGCGACGAAAGCCCATCTTGGCCGCCTCGCGCAGGCGCAGTTCCGCCTGGCTGATCGCCCGCACTTCCCCGCCCAATCCGATTTCCCCGAAGGCGACCGTCCCGGAATCAATGGCCTGATCGCGCAGGCTGGACAGGACCGCGGCGACGATCCCCAGGTCAATGGCCGGCTCGTCAATCTGAATCCCCCCGACGACGTTCACGTAGACATCCTGGCCGGACAGGTGCACGCCCAAGCGTTTCTCCAGCACAGCGACCAGCAGCGCCACGCGGTTCAGCTCGACGCCGTTGGCCACGCGTCTGGCCATGGGGTAGCCGGTCGGCGAGACGAGGGCCTGGAGCTCCACCAGGATTGGTCTGGTTCCTTCCATGCTGGAGACCACCACCGAGCCGGCGCTGCGCCCAGGCCGCTCGGCCAGGAACAGTTCGGAGGGATTCCCGACCTCGTCCAGCCCCGTGTCCTTCATCTCGAAGACGCCGATCTCGTTGGTCGAGCCGAAGCGGTTCTTGACTGCGCGCAGGATGCGGAAGCTGTGCCCCTTGTCCCCCTCAAAATAGAGCACGGTATCCACGATATGCTCCAGGAGCCGCGGCCCGGCGATGGCCCCTTCCTTGGTCACATGGCCGATGATGAACACCGGCAAGCCGCTGCGCTTGGCTAGGGTCATGAGCTGGCCGGCCACTTCCTGGACTTGGCTGATGCTGCCCGGCGCGGAGCTGAGCTGATCCGTGGACAGCGTCTGGATGGAATCCACGACGGTCGCGGTCGGCTTGAGCTCCTGGATGGCCTTCAGAATGTCCTCGAGGCAGGTTTCGGCAAGCACATACAGGAGAGGGCTGCACACCCCCAGCCGCTCGCCCCGCATCTTGATTTGTTGAGGGGACTCCTCGCCCGAGACGTACAGGACCGGCGCACCGTCGGAGGCCAGGCGGGCGAGCGCCTGCAGCAGCAGGGTCGTCTTGCCGATGCCCGGGTCGCCGCCGATGAGGACGACCGATCCGGGGACCACCCCGCCGCCGAGCACCCGATCGAACTCCCCGATGCCAGTCAGCCGGCGCGGCTGGCCCACGACCTCAATCGCATCAATCGGCGCAGGCCTGGAGGCCACCGCGCCGGTTAGCCCGTCACGGCCCAACCCCTGGCGCGGGCTCGAAGCGGGTAGCCGCTCTTCCTTGATGCTGTTCCAGCGTCCGCAGTCGGGACACCGTCCCAACCAGCGGGGAGACTGGTGGCCGCAGGCCTGGCAGAGGAAGCTGGTCTTCGCCCGCATGGACCCGGGCCTCTTGGTCACGTGACAAGCCCCCGCTTCGGCTCGCATCTTATCGGAACCCTCGGCAAAAGACAAACCAGGCTGGCCAGCGTCGGGCTCCGATCCACGGGACGTTCTCAGCGCTGGATCTTCTTGCGGACCTCTTCCCAATCCTCCGCCGTCTGGGCCTTCCGGGGCAGCTTGGCGTCCTCGGCCGAGGCCGGCAGGATCACGACGCGGAGGCGGCGCCTGACCAGGACTTCCGCGAATTCGCGCGTCCGCCCGACTCCGGCCTTCAGATTGTCCCAGCCCTCCTGCTGCATCGCATCTAGCAGGGACTCCAGCGCACCACGGCCGGGCTCGATCGCCCTGGTCAGGCCGAGCGGGAACTTGTGCTCAAGGAGCCACGCTCGGATGGAGGCCTCCACCACTGGCCCCCCGCCCTTCGAGCGGGAGAGGTACAGGGGGTTGTAAAAGTAGGCGGTGAGCCGGCTCAGCTCCTCCACCGCCTTGGCGAGCGGGGGCGGCAGCACGCCCTCGTTACCGACGAATGGCAGGGAGGGCAGGGAAGGCAGCGTGCCCGGCGGCGGCTTAGGAAGGTCGGACAGGGCCTCAACCTCGATCAGGAGAATGGGCCGGCGCCGCTCCCAACTGGCCAGGACCGCCGTGGCCTCGCGGCTGGCCACCCGCGGGCTCGTCCCCAGCCGGACCCTGATGGTCTGGGTGCCCCGCATGACCGGCGTGTAGTCGAAGAACGCCCGTCCGTCCCCGCCGGTCATCGCGGTCGCCACGCGCTTGTTGCCCACCAGGAGCTCGAGCGGCTCGCCGCCGAGCCCAGCCTGGGCCAGAAGCCCATCTCGGACCAATCTCGCCTCGATCCTGGCCGGTTTTCCCGGCGTCGTGAGCGCATCGCGCAGGAGCAGCCTCCCGGCGATCTTGTCCGCGCACCAGCCCGGCCCGCCGCCGAGCGCCAGCCCAGCCAGCGTGAACGCCGCGACCGCAGTCGGCCACGCCCGGCGCCGAGGTCCCCTGAGCCGGTGCAGGTCCTCCACGAGGCGTCTCCTCCTGCCCCCCCGGACCATCGTCACGTCACATGAGCCCGTGACCGCGCTTAGCGATCGAGTACGCGTCGAACGCGGAAAAGATGGCGAGGCTCAGGTACAACAGCTCCGCCGGGGGCCAGATCGTCCGGGAGATCAGGAACAGCGTCACGGAAAACGCGACGATGAGATATCCTTTCTTCTCTCCGAGGTACAGGTGCCCGACTCCCGGCACGATGGACAGGGAGGCGGCCCGCAGCCCATGCCAGGTCTTTTCGCGATTGTCCATCCAAACCCCGTGACGGATGACGCGCGCGGGTGACGGGGCGTGTCACGCGTCTCCTCTCACGCGTCACGCTTTCAGGGCCGCTAGCACTTCCTCCACGTGGCCGTCCACCTTCACCTTGCGGAACGCGGCCTTGATCATCCCCTTCTCGTCAATCACGAAGGTGCTGCGCTCGATGCCCCAGTGCGTCTTTCCGTACAGGTTCTTTTCCTTGTACACCCCGTAGGCCTTCGAGACCGTCGCTGTCTGATCGCAGAGCAGCGGGAACGGCAGGTGATACTTGGCCATGAACTTCTGATGCGAGTCCGGCCCGTCCAGGCTGACGCCCAGGACGACCGCGCCGGCCTTCTCGATCTGCTTGATCGCGTCGCGAAAGCCGCAGGCCTCTTTCGTACAGCCGGGCGTATCGTCTTTCGGATAGAAATAGAGCACCACCTGCTTTCCCTTGAAGCTCTTCAAGTTGACAGGCTTCCCGGTCTGATCCGGCAACGAAAAGTCGGGCGCCTTGTCGCCCACCGCAATCTCTGTCGCCATGGGTGCCTCCTCTCGCCGCATCGTCCTGGGCTTGGCTCATCCCGCCGCCCGCGCCCGCCTGCTGACGTCGGCTTCGGGCCCGCGCCAGCGCCGCCCTCCGCGCAACCGCCGTTCGGCCAGCCGGTCCGCGGCGTAGGCCGGCGACCAGCCCTTGGCCGCCGCCAGTCGAAAGACCGCCATGAGGTTCGCATAGATGTCCCTGGCGCGCCGCTCCGCCTTCGCCCGATCGTACCCGCCGGGCTCCAGGCCGACCGCGATGTTGATGATCCCCCCGGCATTGATCACATAGTCAGGCGCGTAGAGGATTCCCCGGCGATGGAGGCGCTCCCCGTCCTCGGGCTCCAATAATTGATTGTTGGCACACCCGGCGACCGCCCGGCAGCGCAACTCAGGGATGGTCCTTCGATTCAGGACCCCGCCGAGCGCACAGGGCGCGAACAGGTCGCACCGGACGCGGTGGACACGGTCCACCGGGACGACCTCTGCGTCGAAGGCCCGGCCGGCCTGCCAGGCCCGCTGGGGATCCAGGTCGGCGACGATCAGCCGGGCGCCGCGGCGATGCAGCAACGCGGCGAGGCGGGAGCCGACCTTGCCCACCCCCTGGACCGCCACGGTCAGCCCGCGCAGGCCGCTCCGGTCCGAAGAGCGCCCGTCGAGGCGCTCGACCACGGCGCGGATCCCGTGCAGCACACCGATCGCGGTCAGCTCCGACGGATCGCCGCTGCCGCCCCGGTGTCGCGGCGTCCCGGTGACATAGGGCGTCACCCGACGGATGATTTCCATGTCCTCCATCTTCATGCCGACGTCTTCAGCGGTGAGGTACAGCCCGCCCAGCCCGTGCACAAGCCGGCCGAAGGCCCTCAGGAGGGCCTCCCGCTTCCCGCGCCGCGGGTCGCCGATGATCACGGCCTTACCTCCGCCCAGCGGCAGTCGGCTAGCCGCTGCCTTGTAGGTCATGGCCTGCGCCAGACGCAACGTGTCGCACAACGCCTCTTCCAGCGTGGGATACGGCCACATGCGGACGCCGCCGACCGCCGGGCCGCGCCTGGTGCTGTGCACGGCGATGATCGCCCGCAGTCCGGCCGACCGGTCGTGCGCGATCACTACGCGCTCGTACCCCTCCGCGGCGATCCGCCCGATGAGGGAGGCAGGCTGACCTGGCGGCGTGTATCTGTTTGGCACAGGAAAGGATCCGCGCTAGAAGGAAGCCGCGGCTATTGGCGGGGGCCGCCTCCGAACGTCGGCCGCCGGTTTGAATAGGTCGAGTCAATCGGCTTCTTCGGGGTCGAGGGCTCCGGCGAACCAAACGGCCGCAGGGCCGGAGAATCCCAGATCACCTTGTGGCCGGGCGCCAGGTTGGCCGCCTCGATGAAATGCTCCCTGGCCTGTTCGTTCTCGCCCAACGCGTAGAGGACGAGTCCGAGATTGTAGTGCGCCTCGCCGGAGCTCGCCGCGGCCGCCACAGCCTGCTCGAAGTGGGCCCGGGCTTCATCCAACTGGCCGTTCTGATACTCCGTCGTGCCCAACCGGGTGAGCTGGACCGCCGCGAGCGGCGCGCCCGGCCCCAGGGGCAACGGCATCCGGGGCGCCGGCTTCTCGGCGGCGCACCCCACGAGCCCGGCAAGACAGGCAGCGAGGACCCTCAGACGCAGGCCTCTCATATTCCCCCCAATTGCCGCGAAGTTCACGGCTTTTTCCGCCTTCGTAGCTCCTCCTCGAACGCCTTCCGATAGAGCACATCCCACTCCTGACTGCCCTCGACAATCGGACGTGAATAGGAAGCCAGCCTCGCCCGGACCGCGCGGTCCACCTCTTCTTCCCTGGCCAGCTCCGCGGCGAGCACGCGCTTGATCTCCTTCAGGGCCCGTGCGTCTTCTCCTGTGAGCGTCGCCGTCGGCGTCTTCTTCAGGCAGGACAAGACGACGTGCGCCAGATGCGTAAACTTCTCCTCGCTCAACCACACCGGAAGAACCCGTGACGGGGACGCGTGACGGATGACACGAGCAATCAGGAGCGGCCTTCCGAACCAGTCCCGCGCCCCGCGTCACACGTCACGTTTACAGGATGAGGCCCCGCTCCCGCACCAGCTTGTTCTTGAGCATCGTGAACATCTTCTGGTAATCCACGCGCCCCGCCGCGATATCGGCCTCGTATGGTTTCAGGAGCGCGCGCACTTCGGCGTTCAGCCGGTCCTCGACCTGCAGCTCATCCGCGATCGCCTGCTCGACGGCCTCGATCACGGAACTCTTCGCGCCGGCAATCTGCAGGTACCCTTCGCCCTCGAGGCGGGAGACCAGCGTGGCAGCGAGATGATGGACCCGGTCCCGGGAGAGTTTCATCAGACCTTTTCCACTCTGATGCGGGAGGCTCCCATCGCCTGCCGCAACAACGTGGCGTCGCCGATGATGCGGCCGACCACGTTCACCCGATCGGCCGGGACGGGGTCGGGCCCCAGGCTCATCGGGGTCCGCCCGAAGAAAATCGCCAGGACGCCGCCGACCCCCCAGTAGGCCACGTCGCCGATGGAGACTTTGGTGGTCGCGGTTTCGCGGTAGTCCGTGACGCCGGGCAGCTTGAAATAGAACTCTTCGCCCCAGGTGTTGACCTCGGCCTCGACCGGCAAGGCCGCGTACACGGCCTCCGCCGTCTTGTTGGACTTCAACTCGGCCTCGACGGTCACCCCGCCGACCGAGATCCTGATCCTTCGGGGCCCTTCCCCCATCCCCCGTCCCGACGTTCCAGCCCGCGCCGCGAGCGCCGCAAACGGCGGCGCAGTTCGCCGGGCCCGGAATTTAACTTGTTTCCCCAGTGAAATCAAGGCTAGAATCCCCCACAAGAGAAGGGCAACCAGCGGACTACTCACCGCAACGGGTCCGAGCGACGGATCGTCCTCGCCTCGCTGGTTTCCACGAGCGCCCAACACGATCCACGCGCCGCCGTAGGTTCATGATCACCTCCACCTTCGTGTTTCTCAAAGGCATCGGCGAGGCGACGGAACGCGCGTTGTGGGCCCGGGGCATCACTCAGTGGCTGACCTTCCGGCAATGTCCCTCCATCCCCGGGATTGCACCGCTGCGCAAGCGGCTGTATGACGAGGACCTGGCCAGGGCCGTGCACCACCTGGACCAGGGCCACTCCCGCTATTTCGCGACCTGCCTGAAGCCCCGGGACCACTGGCGCCTGTTCCAGACGTTCCGGTCGCGGACGCTGTTCCTGGACATCGAGACCACCGGCTGGCCGCCCGAGGCAGGCGACGTCACGGTCATCGGGCTGTGGGCCGAGGGAAAGATGACGCGCCTGGTGCACGGCGAGTCGCTGACCGAGGAGCGGTTGAACGAGGAGTTCGCCCGCCACGATCTCCTCGTCACCTTTTTCGGCAGCGTCTTCGACCTTCCCTACCTGCGCGCGAAGTTCCCCGGGCTCCTCGTGGATCTCCCCCACCTCGACCTCTGCTTCGCCGCCCGGCGGCTTGGCCTCCGCGGCGGGCTCAAGCAGATCGAGGCGACCCTGGGCATCTCGCGCGCACCCGATCTCGACGGGCTGGACGGCTGGGCCGCGGTCCGTCTCTGGAACGCCTGGCGCCGCGGCCGCAGCCAGGCGCTCGAGCTCCTCTTGCGGTACAATGAGGCGGACACGCGGAACCTCGAGCCGCTCGCCGATCTGCTCTACCGGCAACTGGCAGCGCGGTACGGGCCGCAGGCCCCGGAGGCCCGGTCGTGAGTGCGACCGGCGGCCAGAGGGACCCCGCCCGACCGGGCTGGTCAGGCGCGGGGCTCAGCGACATCGGCAAGGTCCGCGAGGAGAACGAGGACGCCGTTCTCGTTCTGGACGAGCTGGGGCTGTGGCTCGTCGCCGACGGGATGGGCGGGCACCC
>CAZTUO010000045.1:0-14991 GCA_964616355.1 uncultured Nitrospira sp. | reverse complement strand
TGGCTGCGAAGAAAGCTGCGAAGAAGCCCGCCAAGAAGGCTGCCAAGAAGGCCGGCGCCAAGATCCTCAAACCGGCCGGAGAAACGTTTTGGGGTGGCTACGCCGGCTATTTCCAAGACCCCGACGAACATGTGTGGGAAGTCGCGTGGAATCCACGCATGCCGATCGCCGAGTAATTATGACGCCGAGGGAGGGTTACGCCTGCGGGGCGACGAGCGGCACGAGGGTCTTGCGGACGAGATCAACGCCGAGGTTCAGGCCTTCAAGGGTGAAGGTGCCGAGGAGGATCAGGTCGTTCGGTCCACCCCACAGGATCACGGTGGGGGTGACTTCCTGGTGGATCAGGATGTCGGCGGAGACCACCGGCTTGGAAAGAATGGTGGCGTCGGCGTACTGGATGCGGCGGGTGCCGAATGGAGCGAGACCGATCTGTTCCAGAAGTGGTCCGGGAATCTGGCTGAAATGGGCCCCCGACTCCACCAGCCCTTCCAGCTCAAGGGCGCGTTGCGGATCGGCAGGATTGCGGACCGTGAACTTCACGTGGAAGGTCCCCATTGCCGATCATTCTATTCTTGATGACGAAGGTCGTCAACAGAGCCTCCAACCTGAGGAAGGCGTCCCTCGCTAGAAACTTGACATCGGTTGCGCCGGTCGGCTACAGCCTGAGTTGGCAAAGACACAGGGGGGAGCCATGTCGGAACACAAGGTCGCAATCGAGTGGAAGAAAGAAACGGAAGGGTTCACCTACGAGACATACAATCGGGATCATCTCTGGATCTTTGAGGGCGGCACGACGGTCACGGCGTCGGCCGCGCCCGCCTACCGGGGGAATCCCGCGCATGTCAATCCGGAGGACGCCCTGGTCGCCGCCCTGTCCAGTTGTCATATGCTGACGTTTCTGGCGGTGGCGGCCAAGCGGAAATTCGTCGTGGAGCGCTACGGCGATCAGGCTGTGGGCTTCCTGGAGAAGAACCAGCAGGGCAAGCTGGCCGTGACGCGCGTGACCCTGCACCCGCGCGTCGTGTTCGGTGGATCGACCCAGCCGACGCCGGAGCAGCTCCAGAAGCTCCACGAGGAGGCCCACAGCCAGTGCTTCATCGCCAACTCCGTCACCACGGCCGTCACTGTGGAGCCCGCGTAGCCGAGCGCCCCTCGCCTCTTTTGTTCCGCAACCCCGGGTGGAACGGAGGGCGCGGCGGCAGATAGCCGCCGCGCCGATCGCTGAGCCCGCTGGGGCACCGTGCGCGGCGCAGCGGCCGGGCCGGCTGAACGGCCCCCCGTGCTGATGGCTAGGAGGTCCCCCGCTCGGCGGTGCTTCGCACGCAGCCGACCCGAGCCGGAGCTGCTCATTTGACCGGCAGCTTGACGCTGATGGCGCCTCCCAGGTCCCCTTCCTTGGCTCCTTCCTCCTTGTAGCCGGAGATGTCGGTCTCGCCCTTCGGCCCGCCGTGGCAACCCAGGCAGCCCTTCCCGTAGAAGAGCGGGAGCAGCACGCGCACCGCCTGGCCTCCCTCGACGATCTCGCTGATGATCTTCTCGCTTTGCCGGGGGTACGAGGGATCCGAAAACCTCTTCAGTACACCGGCCTCGAACTCGTCGGCCTTGTTCTTGGGGTTCCGGAGCAGCGAATCCATCGTGGTCTGTTTCAGGCAGATGCCGGTTTTGGCGCTGAACTGCGCCGCCGCCTGGGTGCCAAAGTGCGCCGGGGTGAAGCCCTTGAAGCCCACGCCCTTCCGGTTGATGTTGGCCTGGTTGTCGGCGACGGTCTTCTTGGAGGCCGCGACCAGCTCCGGCAGGAGCGTCTTCGCCGTCTCCGGCACCTTGGCTCCTTTCAGATTGGCCAGGTCCACCCCGGACCGAGCCTTGAACTTCTCGATCAACTGCTTTTCGAAGACCTCGGGCGTGAAGCCCTTGTCTCCCTTGCTCGCATCGTTGATAAGCGGCTGGTTGGCGCCGACGGTCACGCGGCCGGCATCCAAGAGAATGGCCAGCAAGCGTCCGGTCTCGACGAGGTCGGAGTTGGCTTGAGCGGGAACCGGTGCGAAGGGGATTCCCCAGAAGACGGCGCAGAGGACGAGCACGAGCGTCTTGCACTGAGTCATGGTGGGCCTCCTTGGATTGAGGGTGGGCGACTGCGTCGCTTCTTCCGCCTGTGAGGTTGGCTAGGCTGGGTATAGCCAGGTCGCATCCTTTAAGCCAGACAATCCTGTCGCGGGGAGAGCTACCACTAACGGTTCCCCGCGAAGTGGTAAAGCAGGTGAAAACCCGGACGCGTTACCGGTATTGACCCGATGCACCGTCCCTCCCCTCGCGTGTATCGTGTGCGGTGGGAGGATGGATCATGAAGCGTCGCTTTGTCAGCGCCCTGGTCGCTTGGAGCTTCGTGGTGGCCGCCTGCACCTCGACGGGCTCCTTGGGCATCGTGACCCGCAGCTCGTCGGACAACGCGGCGTTCCTCAAATCGGGGAAGGCCGTCGAGGAGATCGGCTCGGTGAGCGGCGAAAGCTGCCGCTACTTTCTCCTGGGCGTCGCCCCCTGGGGCAACGGCACCTTCTCCGACGCGGTCAGCCACGCGCTCGGAGAAAAGGGCGGGGACGCGCTGATCAACGTGAGCGTGACGACCAGCCTGTACGGGTTCATCCCGATCTACAATATCTTCGCCTACACGTGCACGAAGGTCGAAGGCGTGGCCGTGAAGTTCAAGTAGCGGAGGTCGGGCCACGGGCTCACTTCTTGGGTCGGAACGAGGCGAGGATGTTCCCGACCCAGCCGGAGTACAGGGTGCCCAGCAGAAAGACCACGCCCAAGCCCACCGCGACGCCGGACGCGCCCTCCTCCCCGCTCGTCACGGCGACTAGGAGCGCCAGCACGCCAGCGACCGCCAGCCCGCCGGCGTAGATCGCCATGGCCGTGCGGGGCCAGCCCTTCTCGCAGTGGAAGATCCCGGCGACGGGGAGGCTCAGCAGCAGCCCGCCTAGGCCGACGAACAGGAAGCCCTTGTTCCCGGAAAGCACCGCGGCCCCGAGCCCGCCCAGGCCCACCAGCAGGACCCCGCCGACGAGGTTCGAGGCGAACACCTGTTCGCGCGACAGAGCCAGCCGCCCGAACCGGTTCAGCCTCAGCAGCAAGTCGAAGAGCGGCTGTGCCGTCCAGGTCAGGAAGACGAACCCCAGGTACAGGATCAAAATCGGCAGCGTCAGCCAGGCCAGAGCGGGGTCGCTGCCGACCAGCGCCACGAGGAGATTGTAGCCGAAGAATCCGCCCGGATGACCATCCACTGGGTTCGGACGCTCAACCGGCCCATCCAGAGAAAGTAGCGAAGCATCAGGCTATAGACGGGATACCGGCTCTTGATCGCCTCGACGAGGCCCTGGCGCGCCCACTCGAGCTCGGGGTCCAGCCGCAGGGCTTCCCGGAAATGCTCGAGCGCCCGGGTGCCGCTCCCGCTCTCCAACCGGTGCCAGCCCTGATTGGCGTGGGTGAGGGCGTCCTCGGGATGGTGCGCAAGGATCGCCTCGATCGTCTGGCCGGCCTCCCCGCGACGGCCCAGCTTCACCAGGGCCATCGCCCGAAGATTGTTGCAGCCCCGGTGCTCGGCTTCCGACGCAAGCCCCTGCTCGGCCGCGGCGAGCGCCTCCGCCCACCGGCGCTGATCGAAGCGGATCGCCGCCAGCATCGCCCAGCAGTCCGGATCTGCGGGATTCAGCCGGATCGCCTCCTGAACGGCGTCGGCGGCCTCCTCCAGCCGGTCCCGCTCGTAGAGCACGTGCGACAGGGCATAGTGACAGTACGAGAGAGCGGGCCCCTGATGCACCGCCAGCTCGGCCTCGCGGGTGGCCTCGGCGTGGCGGCCGCGCTTGGCCAGGCAGAAGGCCAGCAGCGCATGCGCGACCGGATTTGCGGGATCCCCGGCCAGCTCCTGCCGCAGCTCGGCGTCCGCGAGATCGTGCCGGCCCTGATCGTAGAGGACCACGGCCCTGTCGAAGTGCACGCCCATCACAGCTTCAGATACCGCAGGATGTCATCGTAGAGCCTACCCTGGTTCGCGTAGAGCGCGTAGTTCCGGGCGGTGGCGAACCAGTCCGTGGTGGACGGCCGGACGGCCTTCGCCGCGGACAGGAGATCCTTCGTGGTGAGCGGGAGCCGGACGCCCTCGCGAAGCGCCTGCCGGAGCTTCTGCTCGACGCCCAGGTCCACGATAGCCTTCAAGTCGGCGCCGGAATAGCGCTCCGTCTTGGCGGCCACCGTCGCGTAATCCAGGTCCACAACGGGCTTCCCGCGGCAGAGCACCCGCAGGATGGCCTCCCGGGCCGCGAGGTCGGGCGGGGGCACGAACAGCACCCGATCGAAGCGCCCCGGACGGCGGAACGCGGGGTCCAGATGCCACGGTGCGTTCGTGGCCGCCAGGATGAGGAGGCCCTCGTTGGAGTGCTGAATGCCGTCCAGCTCGGCGAGGAACTGGTTGATGAGATGCCGGCCGGCGCTCTGCCGCATGTCGCCGCGGGAGGCGCCGAGCGCGTCCACCTCGTCGAAGAACAGGACGCAGGGCCGTTGCGCCCGCGCCCGCTCGAACAGCTCGTGGAGGTTCCGCTCGCTCTGCCCGATCCACATGTCGAGTACGTCGTGGATCCCGACCGACAGGAAGCCCGCCTGGACCTCCCCAGCCGTGGCGCGCGCGAGGTGCGTCTTGCCGCATCCCGGCGGCCCGTACAGCAGGATGCCGCCGCCGACCGCCTTCCCGTAAGCCTGATAGAGCTCCGGACGGAGCAGCGGGTAGATGATCTTCATCCGGATCTCTTCCTTGAGCGCCTCCATCCCGCCCACGTCGCTGAACGTGACCGGGGGGCGCTCGGGCGCCAGCTCCAGCGGCGCATCGAACCCCTTTACCGGCGCGCGCAGCCGCCCGCCGACCGACTCCGACGTGTCGGGCTCGCGATCGAGCCCGAGGTCCCGGGTCAGGTCCGGATCGGCCAGCGACGGGTCGGCGTCCACGGCCGCGCGGTACTCGCGCGCCGCCTGCTCGGCCGCGCCGGTCCGGAGCAGGAGCTCGGCATAGAGCCGGCGCGCCAGCGCCGGTGCATCCGGCCCTTTGAGCAGCTCCCGCACGATCACGAGCGCCGGCTGATGTTTCCCCTGCCGCAGCAGCGCGGAGGCGAGCCCGGTCTTCAGGCGCCCGTTCTGAGGATCGAGACGAAGGGCTTGGAGGTATTCCTTCTCGGCCTCGCCGGGGAAGCCCTGCTCGAGCAGGGTGTCGGCGAGATGCTGGCGAAGGGGCAGGTTGTCGGGCGAGACCCGGAGGGCGTCGCGAAGCGCACGGATAGCCTCATCCCCGCTGGGCATGGCCTCCCCCCACGGATCGGGCGGATACTCTAGCAGGAACCACTCGGTTGTCAAGGGAGACGTCCCTGCGGTCGGCGCCGACCGGCCCGGGCCCCGTGCCAGTTGACATCCGTCCCCTAGCCTGCCGCATACTCGCTCCCCGGACACTCGGGGCCGAAGCATCTCCGAGTCCGCCTCGCTCGGGAGACGGGGCCGCGACCATCGAAGAGGCTTGCCCATGGAGACAATCTCCACACGCTGTTGCGTTGTCGGCGGCGGCCCGGCCGGGATGATGCTGGGGCTCTTGTTGGCCCGAGCTGGAGTGGAGACCGTCGTGATCGAGAAGCACGGGGACTTCCTGCGGGACTTCCGCGGCGACACGATCCACCCCTCGACGCTCGAGTTGATGCACGAGCTGGGCGTCCTGGAGGAGTTTCTGAAGCTGCCGCACGAGAAGGCGCACGTCGTCAACGCGCAGGTCGGCGAGACGGTCGTCCCCTTCCCCGATTTCCGCCACCTGCCGACCCGCTGCAAGTTCATCGCGTTCATGCCCCAGTGGGACTTCCTCAGCTTCCTCGCGACGCACGCGGCCCGCTATCCCTCTTTCCGCCTGCGGATGCGAACCGAGGCGCTCGACTTGATCGAGCAGGATGGACCGGCCCCTGGCGAACGCCGGGTGGTCGGCGTCCGCGCGACGTCGCCGGACGGCGAGATCGAGATCCAGGCCGACCTGGTCGTGGGGGCCGACGGCCGGCACTCAGTGGTCCGGGACCGTGCCGGCCTGCACGTTCAGGAATGGGGCTCGCCCATGGATGTCCTCTGGTTCCGTCTGTCCCGGAGGCCTGGCGACCCCGAGGAGACCATGGGCCGCTTCGATGCCGGCCGGATCCTCATCATGATCAACCGGGGAACCCACTGGCAGCTCGGCTACATCATCCCGAAGGGCTCCATCGAAGACAGCCGCCGGCTTGGGATCGCCCCTTTCCGGGACGAGGTGGCTGCGCTTGCGCCGTTTGCAGCCGACCGCACCGGCGAGATCCGCGACTGGGATGACGTGAAGCTCCTCACCGTCCGCGTGGACCGGCTGCCCCGCTGGTACCGGCCCGGCCTGCTCTGCATCGGCGATGCCGCCCATGCCATGTCCCCGATCGGCGGCGTCGGGGTCAATCTGGCGGTCCAGGACGCGGTCGCCGCCGCCAACCGGCTCGCCGAGCCGCTGCGGTCCGGCCAGCTCGCCACAGAGCACCTGCGCTGGGTGCAACAACGACGGGAGCTTCCTGCCCGGGTCACGCAGCGCATCCAGGCGCTGATCCAAAACCACGTCATCACCAGGGTCCTCGGCGCGGGCGGCCCTGTGGTCCTTCCCCTGCCGCTCCGCCTCCTGGGCCGTTTCCCCGTGTTACGCCGCCTGCCCGCGCGGCTGATCGGCGTCGGCGTTCGCCCCGAGCACGTCACGACGCCGGCCGTCCCTATCCCGTCCCCACAAGCTCGGCAGGCCTGATGAGCCCGGTCGACAGGTCAGCGGCCTCGAGCTGGTCACCCTCCCTGCAAGCACCGGGCGGGCCGACGGTCGAGCCCTGATCCTCAGATGCGGTCGCGGCGTGCCTCTGGTAGAATACGCGCGCCATGCCGACCGTCACGCCCTCCTCGCTCGATCCCCGGCTCGCCCGCCCGTTGATCCTCGACGAGCTGTTCGACCTCTCCCTCTATCGAGCCCTGCGAGACGTCTCCCAAGGAGACGTACGGGCCATGCTGGAGGAGTTGATCGAGATCGAGACCAAGCACCTGGCCTTCTGGCAGGAGTCCTTCGGCCTCAAGCTGGACTCGCTGGACCGTCCGCGCCGGATCAAGCTCTGGCTTCTCGTGACCCTCTGCCGGCTCGTCGGGGAACCGGCCATCCATCTAGTGCTGCAGGCGATCGAGGTGTACGGGATCCGCAAGTACCTCTCGCTCTGGAAGCGCCACCAGGAGAGCCCCCTGGCGGCCGGGGTCAAGGCCATCCTGCTGGACGAGTTCAAGCACGAGGACCGGATCGTCACCCGGATCGAGCAGCGGAAGATCAACCCGGCGCGGATCCGGAATATCTTTCTGGGGCTGAACGACGGGTTGGTGGAGATCCTAGGGGCCGTGAGCGGGTTCTTCGGGGCCTTCGGAGACGCGACGCTGGTACTGATTGCTGCCGCGACGACCGCCGTGGCCGGCTCGCTGTCCATGGGGGCCGGTGCCTACGTGGCGATGGGCTCGGAGCGGGAGGTCAGGAAGGCGGAGGCGGACAAGCGCCGCTTTCTGGGAGAGGCCGCAGACGGGTCGGACCCGATCGAGCAGCCGGTCGGGGCGGCCCTCGTCGTGGGGGCCAGTTATTTCACGGGGGCGATGGTCCCGGTGCTGCCGGTGCTGGTCGGGGCGACGAGCGCGCTGGCCTCGGTCCTGACCGCCGGCGCCGTGGTCGTGCTCGTCTCGACCGTCCTGGCTTTCCTGTCCGGCATGGACATCCGGCAGCGCATCCTGATCAACCTGGCCATCCTCGCCGGGGCCGTGGGCGTGACCTACGCGATCGGGACCGTCGCGCGGAGCCTGTGGGGCATCCCGGTCTAACCGGGACGCGGCGCGGGCTCAGCTGCCCAGCGTGGCCTTGACCGTGGCGCCGATCTCCGCCGGGTTCCGGACCACGCGCACGCCGGCCGCTTCCAGCACCGCCATCTTCTCCGCGGCCGTGCCCTTCCCGCCCGTGATGATCGCGCCCGCGTGGCCCATGCGGCGCCCCGGTGGCGCCGTGATCCCGGCGATGAAGCCGACGACGGGCTTCCTGATGCGCTCCTTGATGAACGCCGCCGCGCGGTCCTCGGCATCGCCGCCGATCTCACCGATCATCACCACCGCTTCGGTCTCCGGGTCCTGCTCGAACAGCTCCAGCAGCTCGATGTACCCCGTCCCGATGATCGGATCCCCGCCGATCCCGATACAGGTCGTCTCGCCCAGCCCCAGCACCGTGAGCTGGTTGACCGCCTCGTAGGTGAGCGTCCCGCTGCGGGAGATGACGCCGACCCGCCCCTTCTTGTGGATGAAACCCGGCATAATCCCGATCTTGCACTCGTCCGCCGTGATGATGCCGGGACAGTTCGGCCCGATCAGCCGCACGTCGCGCCCGCGCAACGCCCGTTTGACCCGAACCATGTCGTTGACCGGGATGCCCTCGGTGATACAGACGATGAGCCGGATGCCAGCGTCGGCGGCCTCGAGGATCGCGTCGGCCGCGAAGGCCGGCGGGACGAAGATCAGGGAGGTGTCGCAGCCGGTCTTGGCCACGGCGTCCCTCACCGTGTTGAAGACCGGGATGCCCTCGACCTCCTGCCCGGCTTTCCCCGGCGTCACGCCCGCGACCACCTGCGTGCCATAGGCCTTGCACTGGGTCGCATGGAACGACCCTTCCTTCCCCGTGATCCCCTGCACCACCACCCGTGTCGCCTTATTGACCAGAATGCTCACGCTCCCCCTCCGGCATGGTTCGATGTTAAGCGTCTTCAGCCAGGATCGCCTGATCACCACGGCTTCGATAATGTTCGCCAACCGACGCGACAATCGCCTCGGCCGCCCTCACGGCCTGTTCCGCAGTCACTTTCCCGTAGAACTGATGAGGATATCCGCTGGGCAGCCCGTTCGGGGAACGGGAAGGGACATAGTGGATATCGAGCGCCCGAGCCTCTTCAACTAGACCGCCCACCGCCGGCACCTGCGTCCCAACCTCCCTCACCATCTCCAGGAGCGAATGAGTCAGGAGAGCGGCTCGCCGGCTGCCGTGATAGTACAAAAGTGACTTGAGCGCCTTCTCGGCAGACTGTTGGGCCAGGACACAGGCTGTATTGAAGAACCCGCCTTCAATGTTCCACGACGCGCCCTTCAAATCGTAGTGGGCCTGCTGGAACCACCGCCTGGCTTCACTGACCCGTTGGCCCGGCATAAATGACGCGGCCTTCCTCGGCGATCAACTCTGCGAACGCGTTTCCCTCCCGCTGCATCGACGTGAACTCTTCGGGTGTATACACCAAAACAGCCACGGCGCCAAGCTCGATCGGCAGCAGCTTGACGACTTCCCGCAGTCGTTCCAGAAAGGGCGTGGCGGTCCGCTTGATCACCACCACGTCGAGATCGCTCAGCTCGTCCGCTTCTCCCCGCGCCGTGGAGCCGAACAGATACACCCGCTCCGGTTGGTAGCGTTTGAGCGACTCGACCAGCACCTCGATCCTCGCCTCTGTCAGAGGGTTGGCCATCGGACTGCCTAGGATTGGTTGGCCTGCAGGACCGCCCGGGTCGCCTTATTGACCAGAATGCTCACGGTATCTCCTCAAGAGATCCTTCTCGAAGTCGAGAGGCGGGCGGGCCGAGCCTGTCGTCGCGAATCGCGGAGGCGAGGGCACCGCGAGTGAGCGAGCAGACGCGGTCGGCGCAAGCCGACGGCGAGGACGGTGCGCAGTTCCGTTCGAGCAAAGCTCGGGACGGAACGAGTTCCGCAGCCGAGCAGATGCGACGCTTAGGGCGGTCGAGCCGGAGCGTCTGCCCAGGGCAGGCCCGGGCAGCCCGTGTCCTTACGCCGTCGCCGCCGCCCGCGCCCGTTTCTTCCCCGTCATCGCCACGATCTTCTGGGCCGCCTCCCACAGATCATCCGCCACATCCACCTTGAGCCCCGACTCCAGGAGCAGCTTGCGCCCTTCCTCCGCGTTGGTCCCCTGCAGCCGCACGACCAGTGGCACGTTCAACTGCACTTCCTTGGCCGCGTCAATCACCCCGTGCGCGATCCGCTCGCAGCGGACGATCCCGCCGAAGATGTTGATGAAGATCCCCTTCACGTTCCGGTCCTTGAGCAGGATCCGGAAGCCCGCCGCCACCGTCTCCTTCGTCGCCCCGCCGCCCACGTCGAGGAAGTTGGCCGGATCGCTCCCGGCGAGCTTGATCACGTCCATCGTCGCCATCGCGAGGCCGGCTCCGTTCACCATGCAGCCGATGTTGCCGTCCAGCTTGACGTAGTTCAGGTTGTTCTTCCCGGCCTCGATCTCCAACGGCTCCTCCTCGTGCAGGTCGCGGAGGGCCTGCACATCGGGGTGCTTGAACAGCCCGTTGTCGTCGAAGGAGACCTTCCCGTCCAGCGCGACGAGCTTCTTGTCGGTGGTGATCACCAGCGGGTTGATCTCCACGAGCGACGCGTTCTTCTCCATGAACAGGCGGTAGAGGTTCCCCAGCATCGTGACGAAAGGGGACAGCACGGCGGGCTCGATGGCCGGCAGCCCCAACCCGAAGGCCAGGTTGCGCCCGTTGTACCCTTGGTAGCCGACCGCCGGATCAATGGCCTCCGTGAGGACCTTCTCGGGGGTCTGGGCCGCGACCTCCTCGATCGCCATCCCGCCCTCCGTGCTGGCGATGAACACGGGACAGCCGGAGTGGCGGTCAATCAGGAGGCTGAGGTACAGCTCCTTGGCGATCGCGACCCCCTCCTCGATCAGGACGCAGCGGACCTTCCGCCCCTTCGGGCCAGTCTGGTGCGTCACCAGGGTCTTGCCCAGCAGTTCCCTAGCCAGCGCGGGGACCTCCCCCCGGTTCTTGGTGAGCTTGACCCCGCCTGCCTTGCCGCGCCCGCCGGCGTGGATCTGCGCCTTGACGACGTACACCGGCGCGTTCAATTTGGCCGCCCACTTCTCGGCCGCCCGGGCGGTCTTGACCTCCTTACCCGTCGGCACCGGCACGCCGAACTGCGCGAACAACTGCTTGGCCTGGAATTCGTGGATATTCATGGGGTACCTTTCGAGCAAGTAGCGAATAGCTGATAGCGAGCAGCGTTCGGAACCCTTTGTCTTGCCGGCTAGTTGCTGCTCGTCCTTGGCGGCTGGCTAGTCCTTTTTCGCGTAGGCCGGAAGCACCATCGGGGAGACGACCTCGGTCGTGACGCCGTGTTTCCTGGCCTCTTCCCGGAATCGGGCGAGGTGTTCGAGGGTCAGCTTGCCCTGCGGGATGGAGGCGGCCCGCGCCGCCGCGGTGAGCCCTGCGCGCTTGCCGAAGACCATCAGATCCAGGAGCGAGTTCCCCATCAGCCGGTTGCGGCCATGCAGCCCGCCGGACGTCTCCCCGGCCGCGAAGAGATTCCGGACGCCCGACTCGCCGTTCACGTCAATCTGGACGCCGCCGTTCTGATAGTGCAGGGTCGGATAGACCAGCACTGGATCCTTGGTGATGTCAATGCCGTATCGCTTGTACTGGCGGACCATGGCCGGAAAGTGCTTCTCGAGCGTCCCGGGGCCGTGCTCGACCTCCAGCAACGGGGTATCGAGCCAGACCCCGATCCGGCCCGACATGGTCCGGATGCCACGCCCCTCCTCGCATTCGCGGATGATCGAGGAGGACACCACGTCGCGCGTATCCAGCTCGTTGACGAACCGCTCCCCCCGCGCGTTCACCAGGTGCCCGCCCTCCGACCGGATCCCTTCGGTGACCAGCGCGCCGACGAGCTGTTCGGGGTAGGCGGCGCCGGTGGGGTGGTACTGGAAGGTGTCCACCTGGACGAGCTTCGCGCCGATCCGGTAGGCCATGGCGAGCCCGTCGCCCGTGGCCCCGTAGTGGTTGCTCGTCGGGAAGCCCTGGATGTGCAGCCGCCCGATCCCACCGGTCGCCAGGATGACGGCCTTCGCGGCCACCACGATAAAGCGCTTGTTGTCGAGGTCGCGGAGGACCGCGCCTGTGCAGGCCCCGTGGCCGTCGCTCAGCAGTTCCACCGCCGCCGCAAACTCGAGAAGCTGGATCTTCTGGTTCAGGACCTCGTCCTTGAGCACCCGCATGATCTCGAGGCCGGTGTAGTCGGAGCAGGTGAGCAGCCGGGGCTTGGTGCTGCCGCCGCCCTTCTTCACGTGCAGGTTGCCGTCCGGATCGCGATCGAAGAGGACCCCCAGCTCCAACAGCCACTTGGCGACGGACGGGCCTTCCTCGACCATGACCTTCAGGAGGCGATGGTCGTTCTTCATGTGCCCGCCCTTGAGCGTGTCCAGGAAGTGCTGGATCGGCGAATCCTCGTTCGTGATCGCGACCTGCATGCCGCCCTGGGCCATGATGGTATTGGAGTCGCCGAGTCGGAGCTTGGTCGCCAGCAGGACCTTCGCGCCGCATTGGTGCGCGTGCAGGGCAGCGGCGCAGCCGGCCCCCCCGCCGCCGACAACCAGGACGTCCACGGTGTACTGGGGCGTCAGGTCGAGGTCCTGGGGCACAGGGCTTTCGCCCTCGAGCAGCGCGGCCAGCTCGCGCACGGTCAGCTCGTCCTTGTTGGGACCGAACCGGATGCGGCGGTAGGCGGACTCACGGAAATCCGGATGGTACTTCTTGATGAGCGTGTCGCGTTCGGCGGGCGAGTACTTGAGGAGGGTTTGGCGGCGCCGCTGATCCCGGGTCTTGTGGACGACCTTTTGCAGTTCGTGGATGTCCATTCACTTCAGCTCCGCGCAGACCTGCTTCAGCTCCTCTTCGCTCATGTTCAGGACCTTCTTCCATTCCTCGTCGTACCGCCCCTCCTCAATCTCCTTGATGCGCACGGTCAGCCGTTCTGGCTTGGGCGTGAAGAAGACGCCCTGCGCCCGGCTGGCGTAAAGCGCCACGAGGTTGGGCGCGATGTCCGCGATGCAGACCGGTGCACAGAGGCCGCACATGACGCAGTCCATGAACATCTCGGAGACGGCCTTGAAGTCCCCGAACACGGCGCGCCAGACCCCTTCCCGGACGTCAATCCCCTGGGGGCAGGCCTCCGTGCAGGCGTTGCAGTTCCGGCAGAGGGGAGCTTCGGGGTAGAGCGTGAAGAGGTCCTGCTTCGGGTCCTTCAGCTCCGCCATGTGATAGGTCGCCTTGCGCGCGGGGAACGGCGGGACCATCGAGAAGGACATCCCGTCCTCGACGGCGGTCTGGCAGGCCAGGCACGTCTTGACCTTGGGATCGTCCTTCGTCCGGTAGTAGGTGGCGCAGGCCCCGCAGAAGCCGCCTAAGCAGCCGGCCCCGCGGACCACCTCGTGCCCCGTGTACCAGAGGGCCTTGATCACGGTGATGCCCTCCGGCACGTGATAGGTCTTGCCGGCGATCTCCACCGTGACCATGCGGGGGCGGAGGACCTCCTCCTGGTCAATAATGTCCTGCAGGCTGTTCGACTCGTTGGCCATGCTGCTCACGGGCTAGCGGCAAGGGGCGAGGGGCTAGAGGTACGGGGGCGTTCTCTCCCCCGAGCCTCTAGCCTCGTGCCGCCCGCCTACCAGCTCGCTCTTACATGTTCTTGATGATCTCCGTGCCGTACTCCGAACACTTGATCTCTTTGACGTCGGTCCGGCCCTCCTCCCGCATGAGCCGGGCGAAGTCGTAGGTGACCGTCCCGTTGGCGATGGCCTTCGACATGCCCTTCTCGATCAGCCTGGCCGCCTCGCCCCAGCCCATGTACTCGAACATCATGACACCTGAGAGCAGCACCGCGCCAGGGTTCACCTTGTCTTGGCCCGCGTACTTCGGTGCCGTCCCGTGGGTGGCCTCGAAGCAGGCATGCCCGGTGACGTAGTTGATGTTGGCACCCGGCGCGATGCCGAGGCCGCCGACTTGCGCCGCCAGCGCGTCGGAGATGTAGTCGCCGTTCAGGTTCATCGTGGCGATCACATCATACTCCGCCGGCCGCGTCAGGATCTGTTGCAGGAAGTTGTCCGCGATCGCGTCCTTGATCAGGAGCTTCCCGGGAGGCGGATTCCCGCCGCAGTCGTCCCAGGACACGGTCTTATCCGGGAACTCCTTCTTGGCCAGCTCGTACCCCCACTTCCGGAAGGCGCCCTCCGTGAACTTCATGATGTTGCCCTTGTGAACCAGGGTCACGCTCCTGCGATTGTGGGCCAGCGCCCAGTTGATCGCCGCCCGCACGAGCCGGTGAGTTCCCTCCTCGCTGACGGGTTTCACGCCGATGCCGGAGGTCTCGGGAAACCGGATCTTCTTGACGCCCATTTCCTTCTGGAGCCACTCAATGACCTTCTTGACCTCCGGGGTCCCCTTCTCCCACTCGATCCCCGCGTAGATGTCCTCCGAGTTCTCGCGGAAGATCACCATGTCCACGAGCTGCGGCTTTTTGACCGGCGCGGGGACGCCCGGGTACCACTTGACCGGCCGCTGGCAGACATAGAGGTCCAGAATCTGCCGCAAGGCCACGTTGATGCTCCGGAACCCGCCCCCGACCGGCGTCGTGAGCGGTCCCTTGATGCCGATCAGGTATTCCTTGAACGCGTTGACCGTGTCGTCGTGCAGCCAGGTGTTCTCGCCGTAGACCTTGTTGCACTTCTCGCCGGCGTAGACCTCAAACCACTCGATCCGGCGCTTCCCCCCGTAGGCCTTTTCGACGGCGGCGTCGAAGACACGCACCGAGGCGGCCCAGATGTCCGGGCCGGTCCCGTCGCCTTCGATGAAGAGGACGATCGGATTGTCCGGCACGCGGAGCTTGCCGTCCGGTCCCATCGTGATCTTCTGCCCCTTGGTCGGCGGTGTCAACTTGACGTAGCCCATTCCTCACCTCACTGGTTGAAAGGACGTCTGTGGTGGCCTGAGCCCGCTGTCCAATGCCAAGGTCCCCACAGACGACCTCCCGCACCGGACCCCGAACCGTCTTGTCTCGCTTCTTCCCTAACT
>CAZTUO010000044.1:2244-15113 GCA_964616355.1 uncultured Nitrospira sp. | reverse complement strand
GGTTCGCGCGGCCGATCCGCTGGCTGCTCGCCCTCTACGGCGACCGCGTTGTCCGCTTCCGGGTCGGCGGCGTCAAGTCGGGCAACCGCACCTGGGGACACCGGTTCTGGGGCGCAGGCGCGCGGGGCGGGGGCCATGGCCTCGTCGTCCGGAATCTCACGGACTACCTGAAGAGGCTCGAGGCGCACGGCGTCCTGCCGGACCAGGACCGCCGCCGCGCGATGATCGTGGCCCAGCTCGAGCGCCTGGCGGCGTCCGCCGGCGGCCGGCTCCACCAGGACGAGGAGCTGCTCGACCAGGCGGTCTACACCGTCGAGTATCCGCACGCGATCGTTGGCACCTTCGACCCCGCTTACCTGTCCCTGCCGAAGGACATTCTGATGACCGCGATGAAGGAGCATCAGGGGTACTTTTCGCTCACCGACCGCGACGGGCGGCTCCTTCCCCGGTTCATTGCAGTCACGAACATCAAGCTCCCCGACATGGCCCTCATTCGCAAGGGCAACGAGCGCGTGCTGGCGGCCCGGCTCGCGGACGCGAAATTCTATTTCGACGAGGACCGGAAGGTCCGGCTGGAGGATCGGGTCGAGCGGCTGAAACAGATCATCTTCCACCAGAAGCTGGGGACGCTGTACCAGAAAACCGAGCGGCTGGTCGCGGTGGCCAGCTTGCTCGCCGCGCAGTTGAGGCTGAGCGAAGAGGAGCGCGACGCCTGCGTGCGCGCCGCCCGTCTGTGCAAGGCGGACCTCACCACCGGCGTCGTTGGCGAGTTCCCGATGCTTCAAGGAATCATAGGCCGGGAGTACGCCCGTCACGACGGCGAGCCGGAAGCGGTCTGCCTCGCGATCGGGGAGCAGTACCTTCCCCGCGCGATGGAGGGGGAGCTGCCGGCGACGGTCCCGGGCCGGGTGCTGTCTCTGGCCGACCGGCTGGACACGATCGTGGCGTTCTTCTCTGTCGGGCTCAGCCCGACCGGCTCGGAAGACCCCTTCGCGTTGAGGCGGCACGCCTCCGCAGTCGTTCGGATCCTCGTCGAGGGGGGCTACCGGCTCGACCTGGCGGAGCCGGCCGCGCGGATCGCCGCGTTGCTTGCCGACCAGGGCGTTCGGCCCGTCGCAAAGCCGGGCGAGGCCAGCGAGCCCCTGTCCTTCATTCTGGAACGGCTGCGCTACTACGGGCGCACCGTCCACGGGCTGCGCGATGACGTGATGGAGGCGGCGATCAGGACCCCGCACCGGCGCGGGGAGACTGACCTCACCGACCTCCTCGCCCGCATGAAAGCCCTGCAGGCCATCACCACTCGGTCCGAGTTCGGGCCCTTGATGGTCGGTTTCACCCGGGCGCACCGGCTGGTGCAAAAGGAGAACTGGACCAGGGAAGACATCAATCCCTCTCTCTTTCAGCATGCCACCGAAGGGGAATTGCACAGGGTGCTCATGCAGGCCCAAGAATCCATATCGGCCCTGCTGCGGGCGTGTCGGTACGCCGACGTTCTGGAGCACCTGGTCCGCCTGAAGCCGGCGATTGACGGGTTCTTCGAGGGCGTGCTCGTCAACACGGATGAGCAGGGGCTGCGGGCGAACCGGCTCTCGCTCCTGCGCGCGATTGACCGACTGTTTCTCTCGTTCGCGGACTTTTCCCAGATTGCGGTCCAGGGTGGCTGAGCACGGAGCGGTGGTGGAGGGGACCAGCGGAGATCGACCGACCCCCGCGGGACTGGACGGCGACGACCAGCGGACCAGGCAGCTCCGGCGGTACACGTACGTCGTGACCGTCGGGCTGATCCTGCTCTGCAATGGAGTCTTGCTGCTGGTCGTCTGGGCGAGCGGCGTCAACCTGGACCGGCTCATCCGGACGCCGGACGAATTCGACCCAACCAAGGACGTGTGTCTCCGATCGAGCTGGCACAAGGTCGCGGGGTTGGACGATCCCATTCAACTTTGCTCCGAATGGATCAACCTGTCGGATCCCTCGGGAGAGACGCACAAGTTCCAACGGGAGACGAGGGTGGTGCAGGGGGCAGACGGGCGGCTGTACTTCGACCACGGCGCCTTGGTGGACGACCGCCTGTTCCTGCTGGCGGCCTGCCTGGTGCTGGTGGTGGCGACCGGGATCGCCCTGGAGCGGTACCTGATCGCACGGTACCGGCTCCGATTGGGCCTGGAACCGCACCGGTCGCAGTCATCCAACTGATTCCTTCAGAGTGAGGGCGAGCGTGGCCACGAAGAAATACGTCTACTACTTCGGCGACGGCAAAGCCGAGGGCACCGGCGACATGAAGGAGCTGCTTGGGGGCAAGGGGGCCGGCCTGGCGGAGATGACCAACCTCAAGATCTCGGTGCCGCCGGGGTTCACGATCTCGACCGAGGCCTGCGTCGAGTACTACCGGCGCGGGAAGACCTATCCACCCGGGATGTGGGCGCAGGCGCTCGCCTGCCTGCGAAAGGTCGAGCGCTCGATGAAGGCCCGGTTCGGCGACCCCGAGAACCCGCTGCTCGTGTCGGTCCGATCGGGGGCCCGGGCCTCGATGCCCGGCATGATGGACACCGTGCTCAACGTCGGGCTCAATGACCGGACCGTTGAGGGGCTGGCGGCCAAGACGCGCAACGAGCGGTTCGCGTTGGACGCCTACCGGCGCTTCATCGCCATGTTCGGCCACGTGGTCATGGGGGTGCCCCGCGAACGCTTCGACGACCTCCTCGCGCGGGTCAAGAGCGAGCACGGGGCGGCATCGGACACCGACCTGGACGCGAAGGCGCTCAAAGGGCTCATCCACCGGTTCAAGGAGGCTGTGCGCGCGGAGACCGGGCAGGAGTTCCCCGAGGACCCCATCGAGCAACTCCGGATGGGCATCAACGCGGTCTTCTCCTCCTGGTACGGATCCCGGGCGGTGACCTATCGCCGCCTCTACAACATCCCCGACAGTTGGGGCACCGCCGTCAACGTCGTCGCGATGGTGTTCGGGAACATGGGCGACACGAGCGGGACCGGGGTCGCGTTCACCCGCAACCCCGCCACGGGCGAGCGGGCCCTTTTCGGCGAATGCCTGTTGAATGCGCAGGGCGAGGACGTCGTGGCCGGCATCCGGACGCCGCTCCCGGTCAAGGCGCTCGCCCGGACGATGCCGCGCGCCTACAAGGAGCTGATGGCGACCTACCAGAAACTGGAGCGGCACTACCGCGACATGTTGGACCTCGAGTTCACGATCCAAGAAGGCAAGCTCTACATGCTTCAGACCAGGGTCGGGAAGCGCACCGGGATCGCGGCGGTCAAGATCGCGGTGGACATGGTGCAGGAGGGCCTCATCACGAAGCAGGAGGCAATCCTCCGCGTCGGGCCCGAGCAGCTCGCCCAGTACCTGTATCCGATCTTCGACGCCGCGGCCGAGGGCGAGCAGCAGGCGATCGGCAAGGGATTGCCCGCGGGCCCCGGGGCGGCGGCCGGCAAGATCGCGCTCACCCCGGATCGGGCGGTGCAGATGAAGGAGCGCGGGGAGCGGGTGATCCTCGTCCGCCAGGAGACCAGCCCCGACGACATCCACGGCATGCATGCGGCTTCGGGCTTCCTGACCGCCAAGGGTGGCATGACTTCCCACGCGGCCGTCGTGGCCCGGCAGATGGGCAAGGTCTGCGTGGCGGGCTGCGAGGCGGTGGAGGTCGCCTCGGGCACGACGGTGAAGATCGGCGGGCGCATTTTCAAGGAGGGCGACTTCATCTCGATCAACGGGTTCACCGGCGCCGTGTACGCGGGGGACATTCCCGTGGTCGAGTCTGAGGTCATCCAGGTCATCCAGGGCAAGCTCGAGGCGAAGCGGTCGGAGCAGTACCGGTACTTCTCCAAGCTGCTGGCCTGGGCGGACGAATTCCGCACGCTGAAGGTCCGGGCGAACGCGGACATCCCGGAACAGGCGAGGGTCGCGCGTGGCTTCGGGGCCGAGGGGATCGGGCTCTGCCGGACCGAGCACATGTTCTTCGCAGAGGACCGCATTCCGATCATGCAGAAGATGATCCTCGCCCGGACACGCGAGGACCGCGAGCGCTACTTGGCGCAGCTCCTGCCGCTCCAGAAGCAGGACTTCCTGGGCCTGTACCGGGAGATGAAGGGCTATCCGGTGACGATCCGGTTGCTCGACCCGCCGCTCCACGAGTTTCTGCCCAAGCGCGAAGAACTGATGGTCGAGATCGCGCGGCTCGAGCTGACCGGCGGCGCTCCGGAGCTGATCGAGGAGAAGCGCCGGCTGCTCGAACGGGTCGAGGAGCTGCACGAGTTCAACCCCATGCTCGGCTTACGCGGCTGCCGGCTCGGGATCACGATGCCGGAGATCACCCGGATGCAGACCACCGCGATCATCGAGGCGGCCTGCGAGCTGGCGAAAGAAGGGAAAAAGATCGTCCCGGAAATCATGGTCCCGCTGGTCGGCATGGTCACCGAAATGAAGGCCCAGAAGGATCTTGTCCGGGAAGTCGCCGAGGAGACGATGGCGCGGTATGGGGTTCGGCTCTCCTACCTAGTCGGGACGATGATTGAGCTTCCCCGCGCCGCAGTGACCGCCCGCCGCATCGCCGAGGAGGCCGAGTTCTTCTCCTTCGGCACCAACGACCTCACCCAGACCACTTTCGGGTTTTCCCGCGACGACGCGGCCAAGTTCGTCGCCTTCTACATGACCCGCCAGGACACCTGTCCCAAGTGCCTGAGCGCGAAGATAGACTGGAAGGCGATGACCTGCCAGGCCTGCGGCGCGACGCTGACGGAGAAGCCCGCGAACATTCTGGACGCCGATCCCTTCGCGGTCCTCGATCGGGAAGGGGTGGGCGCCATGATGCGGATCGCCATCACGGAAGGGCGGGCGACCCGCCCCGATCTCAAGCTCGGGATCTGCGGCGAGCACGGCGGCGATCCCAGCTCGATCGAGTTCTGCCAGCAGCTCGGCCTGGACTATGTCAGTTGTTCGCCCTACCGCGTCGCGATCGCCCGGCTGGCCGCGGCGCAGGCGGCGCTCACCGCGTCCGCCGGGACAGGCCGCGGTCCCCGCCGCCGCCCCCGACGCGCAAACCCGGCTCATGGGCGCGGGCGGGCCCGAGCCCCCCGAAGCCGTTCCACGCGGTGAAGCCGGCCGACCGCGACGCCGCCTACATGGCGCTGGCGCTCCGGCTCGCAGCCCGGGGGCGTGCGACGGTCAGCCCCAACCCGATGGTCGGGGCGGTCGTCGTCTCCGGCGGACGAATCGTGGGGCGTGCGTTCCACCGCCGGCCCGGCGAGCCCCACGCCGAGGTCCTGGCCCTCCGCCAAGCCGGGCCCCGCGCGCGGGGCGCCACCCTCTACGTCACGCTCGAGCCCTGCTGCCACACTGGCAAACGCACGCCTCCCTGCACGCCGCTCCTCATCCACTCGGGCCTCCGCCGCGTCGTGATCGCCATGCGGGACCCCAATCCCCTCGTGAACGGCCGCGGCATCCGGGCGTTGGCCCGCGCTGGCCTCGCGGTCACCGTCGGTTGCCTCCGCGAGGAGGCGGCGCGGCTGAACGAGCGCTACTGCCACTGGATGCGCACGGGCCGGCCTTTTGTTCTCTTAAAGGCGGCCATGACGCTGGACGGGAAGATCGCCACAGCCCGCGGGGAGTCGCAATGGATTACCGGCGAGGTGGCCCGGCGCGAGGTCCACCGGCTCCGGAGTCACGTGGATGCGGTGATGGTCGGCATCGGGACGGTCCTCCGAGACGACCCGCGGCTCACGGCCAGGCCTCCGGAAAGTCGAGCGGGCAGGGCGGGACCGCGCCAGCCGCTCCGGGTCGTCCTGGACAGCCGGCTTCGGATTCCGCCGGCCGCCCGCGTGTTGTCGGGGGGCGCCACTGCAGGCGGCACAGTGGTGGCGACGACGAGGCGGGCCGCTCCACGGCGGATTGCGGCGCTCCGCCGACGGAACGTCACCGTGCTCGTCCTTCCAGCCAAGGCCGGCAGGGTGGCCTTGCCCGCCTGTCTCGCGCGGCTTGGCCGCATGGGCGTCTCCAGCCTCCTGGTCGAAGGCGGCAGCGAGCTGAATGCTGCGGTCCTGCGCGCCGGATTGGTGAACCGCGTCCTGCTGTACGTCGCCCCGCGCCTCCTGGGCGGACAGGACGCGAAGGGCGCCTTTGGCGGGAAGGCGCCGTCCAGGTTGGCCGAGGCGATTGCCCTCGCCGACCTCCGGGTCCGACGGGTGGGGGAAGACTACCTGTTTGAAGGGACCCCGGTCGTCCCCAAGACAACGGGCAGGCGTCTGTCCCGCTCGGATACACCCGTGTAACCTTGTCTCGCCTGCGCGAACGTCCACCCGGCGTTCCCCGCGACAAATCAAGGCACTCGCGTCAGCCCGCGCCGGCACCGCTCTTACTTCGCCCTGGGGCGACACCATGAGCCCCCTGGCCCCACGCCACCAGATCACCGTTCGATCCTCAGCGGACGCGGCGCTCGCCGCCGCCTTGCGCGCACGGGACCCCAGCACCCACGCGCACGCACGACGGATGCTCGCCTATGCCCGCAGGCTGGGAGAGGTGCTCGCGCTTTCCCCCACGGAGGTGGCCGTCCTGGAGCACGGCGTCCTGCTCCACGACCTGGGCAAGCTGCGGGTCCCGGATCGGATCCTGTTGAAGCCCGGCCCCTTGTCGTCGGCCGAATGGCGCATCATGCGCCGGCATCCCGTGGCCGGCTACGCCCTGCTGCGCCATCTCCCGGCGGCGCAGGGTCCCGCCCGGATCGTGCTGACCCACCACGAGCGGTACGATGGGACCGGGTATCCCTTCGGCTTGAAGAGGCGGGAGATCCCGCTCGGCGCACGGGTGTGCGCGGTCGCCGACGTGCTCGACGCCCTGACGAGCCTCCGGCCCTACCGACGGCCGGTGAGCGTCGAGGCGGCGCGGGCGCAGATTTGCTCGGAGCGCGGCCGGCACTTCGATCCCGCGGTCGTGGAGGCGTTCGCGGCGGTGCCGCCGGACGAGTGGGAGTGGCTCGGTCGTGCCACGCCGTGGCTTTGACATCCCGCCGAAAAGGTGTTACCGTCAACCCGGCGTGGTCGCGCGGCTCCTGCACGGCCTGGCCCGCGCGTCGATTCTTGATGCCGTCCTTGCCACACCGCAGCTCCTGCCCGAGCGACCGACAATCCGGCTTCTCCTTTGTGCTCGCGGCGGCCTTCGGCCTCGTGCTCGTGCTGGCTGCTGACGCGGGACCTGCTCCTGGCCCCGTTGGCGAACCGACCGCCCTGGCCCAGTTGATCCGGGACTACCTGGAGGCGGAGGATGGAGACCGGGCGGACCAGACGCTTGCGCGCATCGTGGAAGACCCGGGGGCCGATCTCTCCAGCGTGGAGACCTTGATCAAGACCAGCCGCCTCTACCGCGAGGAGCCGGTCGGGCTCCAGCCCAGCGTCCCGGTTCGCGTCGGGCCCCGGACGTTCACGTTCGGCCTCTATGTCCCGCCGAGCTACCGACCCGCGCAGGCCTACGGTCTCGTGGTCTGCCTGCACGGCGCCGGCTTTACGGGAGATGCGTACCTCGAGCGCTGGAAAGCCCGGCTGGGTGACCAGTACATTCTGGCTTGCCCGACCTTCCGCCATGGGACCTGGTGGACCAGGATGGCGGAAGAGCTGGTGCTCGCGACCATCCGGACGGTCGAGGCCCGGTACCACATTGATCCGGATCGCATCCTCCTGACAGGGATGTCGAACGGGGGCATCGGCACCTGGTTGATCGGCGTCCACCACGCCGCCCTGTTCGCGGGCATCGCCCCCATGGCGAGCGGGCTGGACGAGGTCCTCTATCCCTTCCTGGAGAACCTGCGGGCGACGCCGGCCTATATCATTCACGGGGCGAAGGATCAGGTCATGCCGGTCGAACTGAGCCGGGCGCTCGTGAAGGAACTCACCCGGCTGGGCTATCCGTTCGTCTACCGCGAGCATGAGCGCGTGCACCCGATGGCCGGCGGCCACTTCCTCCCGCGTGAGGAGCTGCCCGAGCTCGTCGCCTGGTTCGACGCACGGAAGCGCACGCCGTTTCCCCACCGGCTCACCGTCGTGCGAGACGCGACACACCTGACCCCCTTCGGCTGGGTTCGCATTGATGCGACGGACCGGATCGCCGCGTTCACGGACCTCTTGACCGATACGACGGACGAGACGGTCGTCAAACGGATGTACGCGAGGCTGGAAGCGGAAGTCGTCGCGCCGAACCGGATCGAGGTGCGCACGCAGCGGGTCCGCCGCTATACCCTGCTGTTGAATCAGGCGCTGGTGGACTGGTCGAAGCCGCTCACGGTCCTGACCAACGGTCGCGTGAGCTACCAGGGCATGGCCGCACCCAGCGTCGCCACGATGCTCCATCAGGCGCGGGTGCAGCGGGAGCGCAGCCGGCTGTTCCCGGCGATCCTCACCATCGTCGTGGAGGGCGAGCCGTGAACCCGGGGCGGGGGGACGCCAGGGTGAGCGGCGGGATCGCCCTGTTGGCGACGGCGCTCCTGTTCTGCGCTGTGACCCCCGTGCCGGCCACGGAGCCCTGTCCGCCCGCTGAGCTGCCGGGCGCTCCGACGGTGCCGCTCAACCGGATTGAAGATGCGCTTCGCTGCCGGGTGACCGCCATTGTCGCCGGGTTCACCACCTCCGGGACCGTAGGGCCGGTCCAGGCGCCGGTCTCCCGCGAGCTGTACGAGTTTCTCCTCGACCATCCCTGGATCATCGCCGCACTGGCCCGGCAGCTCGACCTGGGAGCCTACCAGGCAGTGGCCAAGGGTTCCGGCCAGTTTTGGGCCGAGGACGACGACGGCACGGAAGGGCTTATCCGGCTGCTCTATCAGGATCAGGCGGTCCGCCTGTACTACATAGACGGTTCACACCATGGGCACATCTTTCCGCTGGTCCGGGCGAAAGCCGTGGTCGTCATGAAGCTGGGACAGGCCGCGCCAGGGCCCGCACCGGTCGCGGTGGAGACCACCCTGCAGGCCTTCACGCGGCTGGACGATCCCCTGCTCGACGGGCTGATCCGGGTTCTGAGGCCCCTGGTCGCGGGGGCAGTGACGCGGAAGCTCACCCGGGCGTTCGAGGTGCTGAACGAGGTCTGCGCTCGGATGGCCCAGGACCCGGACCGCGTCCTCGCCCAGGCGGATCGGACCACCTTCGCTGACCCCAGCGAGAGCGAGCACCTCAGGAGCCTGCTCCGCAAGCTCCCGCGGCGGGCCGCCCATATCCCTGCCCAGGTCCCGCTGCCATGATGGCAGCCCAGCACTTCCTGTCCCGGTGCGCGCAGGGGACCCTCGACGTCATGCGATGAGACGCTGCCCCTGGGCTGGAGGCTCTGCTATAATCGGCCCCGAAGATGGAGCGGGACGTGACTCAGTTCCAAACCGCCGACGTCGTCGTCGGCATCCTGGCCGCGATCGGCGTGGTCGTGCTGATCGTGATCTTCGTGGTCGTGTTCCGGAAAGTCATACGCGGCTAAATGTTCACCGGGATCGTCGAAGAGGTCGGTGCCGTCACGGCCATCGAGAAGGGCCAGGCTGGGGTCCGGATGAGCATCCTGGCCTCGACGGTCCTCGAAGACCTGAAGGTCGGCGAGAGCGTCAGCGTGAACGGGGTCTGCCTAACCGTGGTCGCGATCGGTCCGCCCAGCTTCACCGTGGACGTGTCCGCGGAGACCCTCGCCGTCACCACGCTCGGCGAGCTTGCGACGGGCGCTCCGGTCAACTTGGAACGGGCCATGAAGCTGAGCCAGCGGATCGGCGGGCACCTCGTCGCCGGACATGTGGATGGCGTCGGCGCGGTCCGGAACCGCAGGCAGGACGGCAACACCATCTTCCTCACGATCGAGGTGCCTCCGGAAGTCCTGCGCTACTGCGTCCACAAGGGCTCGATCACCGTGGACGGGATCAGTCTGACGATCAACGAGGTCACGGACCGGACGGTCGGCATCGCGGTGATCCCGCACACGGCCAAGGTCACGACATTGGGCCACAAGAACGTGGGCGACCGCGTAAACCTCGAGTGCGATCTCATCGGCAAATACGTCGAGCGCCTGCTCCAGGAGCGCGGCCTCCAGCCCCCCAAGCCCGCCCCAGTCATTGACCGGGAGTATCTCCAGAAACGGGGACTGATCTAACCTCTGGCCCCTCACCCGGTTCAAACAGAGCCTGTCCCGCGCGCATTTTGTCATTCCAGCGGAGGCGGGCCTTATCAAGGGATCGTATCTGGCCCCCCAAACACCCTGGCGGGCTTCCCGTTGACCGTGATCATGGCTTCCCCAGGGCAGTGCACGTCCCCTCGTCGAGGCGTTCGCTTCATGTCGGCCAGCCTTCTATGTCAGTCCGTCCCCACTCGTCGGCGAGCGCCTTTCTCCACGGCTCCTTGCGAGCGGCCCGGTACGCGGCCTCCTAGGTCTGCCGGTCGGGTCTCAACTTAGCCCGAACGGCCTCGGTGATGAACGCGCTCATCCCCATTGGCCTTCAGATCTCGTATGGGTAAAGGCAGGGTAGGTCCCTTGGGGCTTGCACAGTCTGGCATGCCGCGCAGGCGAGCATGACACCGGAACATGGGAGGGGTCGGGGAAGCTACTTCACCAGCACCGGCTTGGAGGCCTCGCCCGAGCCGGTGGTGACGGAGACGAGGACCATGCCCTTTTTCTTGACCGGCGGGACGACCGCGACCACACTGGTCTCGCTCTTATGGGTGAACGTGGCGGGGTTGCCCGAGCCAAAGGAGACGGAACGCAGACAGCCCTGCGCCCCGAAGTTCACACCGGTGATCGTGACTTTGTCGCCGGGCTTGACCACGTCGGGCTTGACCTGCTCGATCCGCGGCGTCTCCCCGAAGCAGGCCGTCCCCTTGGCGGCAAGGTCTCCACCGGCGGCCTTGCCAGCAGCGGCCTGGCCGCCTTTGGCGGATTTGGCCGCCTGTTCCTTCTTAGCCGGTTTCTTCCCCTGGTCAGCCGACCAGACCGGGCTCGTGGGACTCACGAGCGCGAGGGCAACGATCCCCATCATGCCGACGATAGCAGGGGCCTTCGAGCGAAGCAGCGACAGCAGTCGCATCACGGCCTCCGTTCCTTCAAGGAGCTTTTCCTCTTCCGTTAGTCTTCGATTGTCGAGATGTCACCGGGGTCCTGCCCCAGTTCCTTGGCCTTGAGCACGCGCCGCATGATCTTGCCTGATCGCGTCTTGGGCAGGGCCGACACGACCTCGACCTCCTGCGGCACCGCGATCTTGCCCAGCTCCTTGAGCACCTGATCCTTGAGCGATTGGATCAGCTCCGGGCTCTCCCGATGGCCCTGCTTGAGGATCACGAAGGCCTTGATCGCTTCGCCCGCGGTCTTGTGGGGCTTCCCGATCACCGCCGCCTCGGCGACAGCGGGGTGGCTCACGAGCGCGCTCTCGACCTCGGCGGTGCCGATCCGGTTGCCCGCCACCTTGATCACGTCGTCGGCGCGGCCCATGAACCAAAAGTAGCCGTCCTCGTCTTTCCGGCAGACGTCGCCAGCCGTGTAGCAATTGGGGATCGTGTTCCAATAGACCTGATACCGCTCCGGATCCTTGTAGATCGTCCGCATCATCGCCGGCCATGGCTTCCTGATCACCGCGAAACCGCCCGCGTTAGGCGGGAGGCTCCTGCCCTCCCGATCCACGACATCCGCCTCGATCCCCAGAAAGGGCCGGGCGGCGGAACCCGGCTTGAGCGGCACGGCGGGGAGCGGCGTGACGAGGATCATGCCCGTCTCGGTCTGCCACCAGGTGTCCATGATCGGCCGCGTGCCGCCGGTCACCCGGTGAAACCACTCCCAGGCCTCGGGGTTGATCGGCTCGCCCACGCTCCCCAGCACCCGCAGGGACGAGAGATCGGACTTCTTCGGCCACTCCTCGCCATACTTCATCAGGAGCCGGATCGCCGTTGGCGTGGTGTAGAAGATCGTGACGCCGTAGCGCTCGATCAGGTTCCACCAGCGCCCCGGATCGGGGTAGTCGGGCTTGCCCTCCGCGGTGAGGATCGTGGCCCCGTTCAGCAGCGGCCCATAGACAATGTAACTATGACCGGTCACCCACCCGGGATCGGCCACGCAGAAATAGACGTCATCGTCGTGCAGGTCGAAGACGTACTTCGTCGTGATATAGGTCCCGACCATGTAGCCGCCGTGGACGTGGACGACTCCTTTCGGCTTCCCCGTCGTGCCGGAGGTGTAGAGGATGTAAAGCGGTGCCTCCGCGTCCAGCGGCTCCGCGTCGCAGACCGGCCTCTCGCCAGCCAGCCAGTCGTTCCAGTCAATCTCCCGAGGCGCCGTGAGGGCGAGCCTGGGCTTCTCGCGACAGACCACGACGACGGTCTCCACGGACGTGCAGTTGGCGACCGCCTGGTCCACGACGCTCTTGAGGGGGAGGCTCTTGCCCCGGTCGTAGCCGACGTCGGCGGTAATGACGACCCGCGATTCCGCGTCCGTGATCCGGCTCTGGAGCGCCGGCGCGCTGAACCCTGAGTACACGACGCTGTGGATGACGCCGAGCCGGGCGCAGGCGAGCATCGCGACGATCTGCTCGGGGATCTTCGGCAGGTAGATCGTCACCCGGTCGCCCTTGCGCAGCCCGAGCGCCTTCAACGCATTCGCGCAGCGGTTCACCTGCCGGAGGAGCTCGCCGTAGGTGAAGATCCGTTCCTGGCCCTGCTCGCCGACCCAGATCACGGCGACCTTGTTCTTGCGCCAAGTGTGCACGTGGCGGTCCAGACAATTGTACGAGATGTTGCAGGTCGCGCCCACGAACCACTTGGCCCAGGGGTACTGCCAGTCCAGCACGCGCTGCCAGGGCGTGAACCAGTCCAGCTCCCGCGCCACGCCGTCCCAGAAGGCTTCGGGATCGGCGAGGGAGCGGCGA
>CAZTUO010000044.1:1760-2234 GCA_964616355.1 uncultured Nitrospira sp. | reverse complement strand
TCGGTCTCGTAATCCTTGACGTAGGTGCGCGCCTTGGTCTCCGGGGTCGGCTCGATCACCCGGCCTACGCGCAGCAGACTGTCAACCCGTTCCTCGAGGGTGCCCATACTTGCGCTCCTTGGTTCCGGTCCGTCGGGCGGGCAGCCGCGCGTGCCGCCGTCGCGGCCCTCATTATGAGCAAGCGGCTCGCCGTCCGCAAGTGTGCGCAGAAGCGGCCCGCCGCGGTCGGCTTGACAGTCCGGACGGTGCGAGAGTAGCATCGGCTATTCACGTAGTGGCACCCCCCAGCACACCGCATCGGAAGAGAGGAGAGCCCAGATGCGCGCCACAGCAAGTTGGGTCCTCGCATCGCTGGCGGCCGCGTGGCTCGCCACGGCTCCATGTGTGTACGGGCAAGCCGGCAAGCCTGAGGGGCTCTACTACAAATCCTGGGGCGTCGTCATCGGCATTGACGATTACCTGGTCGCGCCCAAG
>CAZTUO010000044.1:0-1699 GCA_964616355.1 uncultured Nitrospira sp. | reverse complement strand
CGAGATCATCGAGGTGTACAACAAGGACGCGAGCTACCGCCGCCTGCACCACATCCTGAACGAGGTCCTGCCCCGCAAAGTCGGCCGCCAGGACCGGGTCGTCATTTTCTTCGCCGGGCACACCGGCTCCACGCTCGACATGAACTCCAGAGACCTGGGGTACCTCGTTCCCTGGGACTCCCAGCCCAATGCGGCGTCCAAAGCCGTCACCATGGACCATCTCAAGGACTTTTCCCGCCGGGTGATGTCCAAGCACGTCCTTTTTCTCATTGACGGCGGGCTCGCCGGCTGGGACGTGACGCCCCCGCAGCAACTGTCCCTCGAGGGACGGCTCTCGCCCGAGGAAGACACCGACAAGCGCGCGGTCCAGGTCCTGACCGCCGCGAACAAGGGGGAGACCCCGACCCGCCAGGACGGCCGCGGCGTCTTCATCCAGGCGCTGGTCGCGGGTATGAAGGGTGCGGCGGATGCTGACAAGAACGGGTGGCTCATGGCGAGCGAGTTGGGCCTCTACGTGAAGCAGCAGGTGGAACAGCTCAGCGGCGGCGCCCAGCATCCCCAGTTCGCACGTCTGGACGGCGACGGGGACATCATCATCATCGAAGGTAAGAAGGCGGCCTTCCGAATGGGGCCCGAGCCCAAGACTGAGGCCGAACGGATGGCGGCCGCCAAGGAGCAGTACGAACTGGCCTTCTCCCTGCTCAAGGAGCAACGGTCCATCGAGGAGGCCCTGGAGCGGCTGGACCGGGCCACCCAGTACAACCCCGCCTACGCGGACGCCTACGTGCTCAAGAGCTACATCCGCCTCGAGATGCTGCCTAACTTGGACGAGGCGCTCACCGCGGCGAAACTGGCCGTGCAGCATGGTGCGGACAACCCGGACTCCCACTACACGCTGGGCCTCGTCTTCCAGCGGCGCGGCCAGTATCAAGAGGCGGAGCAGGCCTTCCGGAAGGCCCTGGCCCTCAACCCGACCTACTCGGAGGTCTATTTCTCGCTGGGCGAGCTGTACGCGGAGGGGCTCAAAGACCAGCCGAAGGCGGTCGAGGCGTACCGCAAGTACCTGGAGACCGGAGGCACGGACAGTCGCGCGAAGGCTTACGTGGATCGTGCCGGTGGGGCCCCGCCGGGCGGGAAGCCGTAGCAAGCGAGGTATTGGTCAAGGGTGCTGCTGACCAGTGACTTCTGACTCCTCACCGTTCCTAATCCTCCCTCGCTCCCCCCTTCAGATAGCCCAGGCCGATCTTGATCGCGCGCCGCATCATCTCCGGCCATCGGGCTTCCGGGTACTCCGCCAGGACGGCTGCAGCCTTGGGGTCTTGCACGTCGAGCTCGACGACCTTGATGACGCCATCCTGAATTTTCACCTCCGCCATGCTTCTCCTCCTGCTACGTAGGACCCCCACAACGAGGCGTTGGGCTCGTTGACACCATTGGGGGTCCATGTTAGCATGAATCCACCTTCCGTACGGAGGCCAAAGGAGGATCTCATGAACGGACACACATCGCATTGGAGCCGCCTGACGCGCGGCATACTGGTTATGGCCGGGCTTATGGCCGCGCTGGCCGGCTTGCCAGGATGCGGCGGGCCGCCGGCCTGGGTGAAGAAGGGGTCCGGCATTTACAACGACAAGGACACCAAAGCCTTCTACGGAGTCGGCTCGGTGGTGGGCGTCAAGGATGAACCGCTGGCCTGGGA
>CAZTUO010000043.1:0-15227 GCA_964616355.1 uncultured Nitrospira sp. | reverse complement strand
CGATTGACCAGGCAGGCCCGGGCGACACCATCCGGATCAAGGCCGGTGCCTATGCGGAGGATGTCACGATCCACAGCAAGGAGCGCCTGAAGCTGATCGGGGAGGGCCAGGACCGGGTCACGATTCTGGGACGCAACCGGGTGGGGGTCTTTCACATCGGCAAATGGCCGTACGGAGCCGCGGACATCGAGATCAGCGGGCTGACCATCAACGAACACGGCGGGCACGCGCTTGGGATCTTCAACGGGCGCCGAATCCTGCTGCGCGACCTGCGGGTGAAGGGGATGATCTTCGCCCAGCAGGTTCAGGACGTGCAGATCGAGCGCAGCGTCATCGGTGGGAGCGAGACGACCGGCGTCCAGTTCGCGGATGCGCAGGCGGTCCTGATTGCGAACGTCGTTCACGACAACGACCACGGGGTCACCGTCGCCGGCAAGTCCGATGTGCGGCTCGAGCGCAACGTGATCACCCGGAACCTCTTCGAGGGCGTCGTGGTGACCGACGGCGCGCGGGCGGTGCTGGTCAGCAACACGATCGTCAAGAACGGCGGCGGGGTTGCCTTCCTCGGCTCGTCGCGCGGCGAGGCGTCGGGGAACATCATCGGGTTGAACAGGGTGGGCTTTGTGGTGGCGACGGGCAGCAAGCCGGCGATCTCGTACAACGCCCTCTACAACAGCGACGGGGACTACCTCGCCGCCGGTCCCCCGCGCGCGCCGGCCCCCGAGCTGAAAGCCGACTCCGATATCCGGGCCGACCCGCGGTTCGTGGACGCGGCCGCGGATGATTTCCGCCTCCGGTCGGACACGCCCCTACGTCGGGTCGGCGGTTTCGGCTACCTAGGTGCCTTGGCGCCGGTGGACCAGGCTCCCTAGTCCGGACTCGCCCAGCCTGCTCGTCCCCCCATCTCCGACCGCCGCCGACGGTTTCCTATTGCTCTGGAATTCCGTTGCTTTTCGGCTGCCCCCATGTACGGCGGCCACCTGTGGTATGATGAGGGCATCGGAGCGAGAGCCGCAGGGTTTGCAGGAGAGACCATGGCAAGCTTCCGGTCTGAGCACGAGCAACCTGAGCCGCAGGGCCTTCCACCTTTGGAAGAGCTGGAGGCAGGCCGGCCCGTCGGCGCGATCCTGTCCATGTCCGAGGAGGCGCAGCTCGCGTTGCGGGACAGCATCGAGCTGATCGACTTCCTGATGAACCAGGACGACGTCACCTGGAACTGAGGGGGACTGCTCGTCGGCCATCCGGCTCCATCCCACCTAACCCCCACGAGCCGCGAGGACACTCCGCCGGTCTTCGACTCCCTCGACCGCGACCTTCCTTTGGGCAAGCGCCTGGGATCGATGGGGCCGGAAGGACGCGCGACCTGGAACTTGACAGGGAGCGCGGAGGTCGCCATGATCCGGGGCAGATGGCCATGCAGGTCTCCGTCGAGACAGAGCCGGCGGCCAGCCCGTCGAGCCGCGGGAAAGCGATCGTGCTGGCGCTGTTCGCCGGCGCGATCGCGTCGTTCTTCTACTTCGACCTCGGCCGGTACCTGTCGCTGGAGGCCCTCAAGGCGAACCGCGACGGGCTGCTCGCCTTCACCGGCGAGCATTACGGAGCGGCCGTGGGGCTCTTCATCCTCGCCTATATCGTGGTGACGGCGGCGTCGCTCCCCGGGGCGGTGATCCTGACCCTGGCCGGGGGGTTCCTGTTCGGCAGCCTGGCCGGGACCCTCTACGTCAACCTCGGCGCGACGACCGGCGCCACGCTCGCGTTCCTCGCGTCCCGGTACCTGTTGCGGGACTGGGTGGAACGGAAGTTCGGCCGGTGGCTGGGGCCGATCCAGGAGGGGTTCGCGAAGAATGCGTTCAGCTACCTGATGACGCTGCGGCTCATCCCGATCTTTCCGTTCTTCATCGTGAACGCGCTGTCCGGCCTCACCCGCATCCACCTCGCCACCTATGTCGGGGCGACCGCGCTGGGGATCATCCCGGGCAGCTTCGTCTACGCCTATGCGGGCCGGCAGTTGGGGACGATCAATTCCCTGAAAGAGATCGCCTCGCCTCACGTGCTCCTGGCCTTCACGCTGCTGGGCCTGCTGGCGCTGACGCCGGTCGGGTACCGAAAGCTGGTGGCTCATCGCTGATCGCGGGAAGCAAGGCTATGGACACGGTGACGGTCCTCCCGGACGACGAGCCCAACCGGGTCCTGGTCCGGAACGTCCACCCGCCGGACTGGGTGAATCCCCGACCAGCCGGCCGGTACAACCTCGTGGTCATCGGCGCCGGGACCGCCGGCCTCGTGACCGCCGTCGTGGCCGCCGGGCTGGGCGCCAAGGTCGCGCTGATCGAGAAACACCTGATGGGCGGCGACTGCCTGAACGTCGGCTGCGTCCCGTCCAAAGGGATGATTCGCGCGTCGCGCGCCTGGGCGGAGGTGCGGCGTGCGGAGGGCTTCGGCGTCCATGTCCCGCCCGGCGTCAAATACGATTTTGCCGAGGCGATGGCGCGGATGCGCCGCCTGCGGGCACGGATCAGCCACACGGATTCGGCGCAGCGGTACCAGAGTCTCGGCGTGGACGTCTATCTCGGGCATGCACGCTTCGCGGGTCCAGACAGTGTGACCGTGGAAGGCCACGCCGGGGACCGCACGCTGACGTTCGCCAAGGCGGCGATCTGTACGGGGGCGCGGGCCGCCGCCCCGGCGATCCCGGGGTTGCAGGAGGCCGGCTACCTGACCAACGAGACAGTCTTCACGCTGACGGACTTGCCGCGCCGGCTGGGCGTGATCGGCGCCGGGCCGATCGGGTGTGAGTTGGCGCAAGCCTTCGCGCGATTCGGCAGCCAGGTCTATCTCATTGAAGCGCTCCACGGCATCCTGCCCAACGAGGACCGCGAGGCGGCGGCGATCGTGCTCGAGTCCATGGAACGCGACGGAGTCTCGCTGCTGTGCTGCGGCAAGGACCTGGCCGTCGGCCAAGCGGACGGCGGGAAGCGGCTGACCGTGGAATCGCACGGCCGGCACTATGACGTGGTCGTGGATGAGATCCTCGTCGGCGTCGGCGGGGGCGCCTACGACCAGACCGGCGTGAAGGTCAACGCCCGGCTCCAGACGACGAACCCGCGGATCTACGCCGCCGGCGACATCTGCTCGAAATACAAGTTCACGCACGCGGCCGACGCGATGGCGCAGATCGTGATCCAGAACGCGCTGTTTCCCCACCCCTTCGGATTGGGCTCTGCCAGCGCGGAGTCCCTGATCATGCCCTGGTGCACGTTCACGGACCCGGAAGTTGCGCACGTGGGGCTGTACGAGGCGGAGGCCAGGGCCAAGGGGCTCGCAGTCGAGACCTTCACGTACAAGCTGGAGGAGGTGGACCGGGCGATCCTGGACGGGGAGGAGGAGGGGTTCGCGCGGGTGCACGTGAAGCGGGGGACCGACAAGCTCCTGGGGGCGACGATCGTCGCCGCCCACGCGGGGGATCTGATCAACGAGTTCTCGGTCCTCATGCAGGCCGGGCGGGGGCTCCGCACCCTCTGCGGCACCATCCATCCGTACCCGACCCAAGCCGAGGTCGTGAAGAAAGTCGCGAACGCCTGGCGGAAGGCTCGGTTCACGGAGGGGGAAAAGCGCATTTTGGCCCGGCTATTCGCGTGGATGCGATGACGACGGCCCCCGGCGCTCGCTGCTCGAGAATCGGCCGGCTCCGGACGTGGTGGGTCCTGCTCTTGGTCTGCGTTCCTTCGGCGCTCCAGGCCGTGGGGCCGGCGGTGCTAGAGGTCGGCACGTTCTCCGCCGCCAAAGCGGGCGGGGCCCTGCCCGAGGGCTGGAAGCCGCTGACCTTCAAGAAGGTTGAGCGGCAGACGCGCTACGAGCTGGTCGCCGAAGACGGGACGGTCGTCGTGAAAGCGACCAGCCAGGGGGCGGCCTCTGGGCTCATCCGGGAGGTCCGGATTGACCCGAAGGTCTATCCGATCGTCCGCTGGCGTTGGAAGGTCGTCAACGTGCTTGCGAAGGGCGACGTCACCCGCAAGGAGGGCGACGACTACCCCGCCCGCCTCTACATCACGTTCGAGTACGACCCGAAGAAGGTGGGCATCCTGGAGCAGGCGACGTACGAGGCGGTGCGGCTGCTGTACGGCCAGTATCCGCCGCTCGGGGCGCTCAACTACATTTGGGACGGCCGGGCGCCGAAAGGCACGCTCGTGGCGAACGCCTATACGGACCGCGCCATGATGATCGTGGTCGAGAGCGGGACCGCCCAGCTCAACCGGTGGGTCAGCGAGGAGCGGAACCTCTACGAGGACTACCAGCGGGCTTTCGGCGAGGAGCCGCCGCTGGTCTCGGGCGTGGCGATCATGACGGACACGGACAACACCGGGGAAGCGGCCACCGCGTATTACGGGGATATCGTCTTTACGCAGGCGGCCGGCCGCTGAAGGGCTGCAGAGGGGCGGCAGGGGTTCCGGAGCGCGCCGTCTGCTCGCGGACGACCCACGGTGAGCGGCTCGGCGGCTTTCCCGAACAGCCGAGCCTCAAGGACCTGGCCTTCCGCTGAGCCCGCCCGTGGTGGCCGACGCGTGTGCGTCGGCTGTGTCTGGTCCTCACGGGTTCGGCTGGGGAAGAAATGGAAATCAGGGTGATCCGGGACACCGTGTCGCGCGCCGAGTTGGCGGAGATGGCGACGCAGCAATTCGGCGATCTGGTGAAAGCCGTCGTGGATGTCGAACGCGGGATCATGGCCGTCGGCGGAGAGCTGCATGCGGACGAGGAAGCGGTGCTGCTCGATCTGGGATCGGAGCAGCGGCACCTCTGGGGGATCAATCTCTATCCCCGGAAGCCGCAGGAGGAGTGGATCGAGTTCGGCTCCCTGATCAACGTGCGGCCGTCGCAGGGCAACCGGTCGCGGGAGGTGGAGGATCCCGCCGTGCGGGAGGTCATCGCGGCCATCGTGAGCCGGCTGGTACGGGACTGACGCCATGGCGCATCAACACGCCGGCTTGGCCGCGGGCCGGTGGCGGACCTTGTCGTTACTGGAGCAGCTCGCCAACGTCGGCAGCGAGGTGGCACGGATGCACCGTTGGCAGGGCCGGGATGCGCACCTCTGCACGAACGCCTTCCTGCGCGCGGTGGAGCTGCTCGACCTGACGATTGGCGATCCACGGTGGGCGGGTCGCCGGAAGGAGCTGATGCGGGCGCGGGAACTCCTGTGCGATGCCATGCTGGGCGGGACGGAGCACGGGAGCGACCTGGAGAGCCTGGACCGGTATTTTCTCGCCTTCGCGGTCGCCGCCCGTGCCGACCGGTGAGCCGCCGGTCCTCCGGTCGCCGCCTCTTGCCATCGGCCGGCCCTGCGCGAATCCCCCTCGCCATGCCCCGTCCGGTCCCCGGTCGCCTACGTACGTCGGTCGGCGTACTAGACAGGCCTTGACGGGCTTGTGGGCCTTGGCTAGCCTATGGCTGGCGGGGGCCGTCCCCGGACATGACGGAGGGGCGCCATGCGTCGCACTTCCCTGAGCGGACTGCTCTTGGCCGGGCTGCTCGCTGCGCTCGCGCGGCCGCCGGCCGGCGCTGACTTCAGCCAGCCCGATGCCTACGCCGTCGTCATCGGGATCAGCCAGTATCGGGAGGAGGTCATCCCGAAGGTGGCCTATGCGGTCAAGGACGCCGAAGCGGTGGCCAAGCTCCTGGAGACCCAGGCCGGCATCCCCAAGTCGCATATTCGGCTCCTGACGGAGGCGAAGGCGACGGGGAACGACCTCCGGACCGTGGGTGACTGGTTGCGGATGCGGGTCAAGTCCGACTCCACCGTCTATGTCTATTATGCCGGGCACGGCACGCCCGATCCGAAGACCGGCGAGGCGTATCTCGTGCCCTGGGACGGGCACCTGGATTTTTCCTCGGGGCTCTATCCTTTAAACGCCCTCTACGAATCTCTGAACACACTGCCGGCCAAGCACGTGATCGTCATGCTGGACTCCTGTTTCTCCGGGGCCGCCGGGCGCTCCGTGCTGGCCAAGGGGGCCAGACCCATGGGGCTGGCCCTGGAGCATCCCCTCCTGGCGGCAGGCAAGGTGGTCGTGCTCGCGGCGGCGACCGGCACCCAGATCAGCTCCGACTACGACAAGGCCGGGCATGGGCTCTTCACCTATGCCCTGCTCACGGGGCTGCACGGCGAGGCGGATCAGGACAGGGACGGATTCGTCACGCTGAAGGAGCTCTATCTTTACGTCAGAAAGTACGTCGCGGAGACCGCCGTGGAGGAACTCAACCGGGCGCAGACGCCGGTCTTGCTGCCGGGCGACGAGCTGGTGGGCGTCCGGGCGGCGATGCCGGTCACGGTGGCCAGCGGCAAGCCCTATGAGGCGTTCCAGCAGGCGGCCCAAGAGATCACCGGCCGGGACGGGGCGCCGATGGTGCTGATCCCAGCCGGCTCCTTCTGGATGGGGAGCACGGAAGACGAGGTCGAGCGGGCGGTGGACGAGTGCCGGCGGGCCGACTTCAAAGAAGAGAAGTGCCGGGGCTGGTTCCGACCGGAGCCGCCGCGCCACCAGGTCACGCTCGATCAGTTCTATCTGGATGTCTACGAAGTGACGAACCGGCTCTTCGAGCAGTTCGTCACGGCCACCGGCTACCAGACGACGGCGGAGCGGGAGGGCAAGGCCTACGCGTTCGTGGAGGGGAAGGGCTGGCAGGAAGTCCGCGGGGCCTCGTGGCGGCAGCCGGAGGGGGGCCAGACGGTCTTTGTCTCCAACCGCCGCGACCATCCGGTCGTGGCGGTGTCCTGGGACGATGCGTAAGCCTACTGCCGGTGGGCGGACAAGCGGCTGCCGACCGAGGCCGAGTGGGAATATGCGGCGCGGGCGGGGACGCAGACGCGGACCTGGTGGGGGAACGGCCATCCCGGCTCGCGGCGGGTGGCGAATCTCGCCGACGAATCGGCCAAGACTATGCTGGAGACCATCATGACCATCATGACCGGCTACGATGATGGGTATGCCCGGACGGCACCGGTGGGCTCCTACGAGGCGAATCCCTGGGGTTTGCACGACGTCATTGGCAATGTGGCTGAATGGACGGCGGACTGGTACGACGGCACCTACTATGCCAACAGTCCCGACCGGAATCCGAAGGGCGCTTCCAGCGGCCAGTTCAGGGTGCTCCGCGGCGGGTCCTGGTCGATGGTCCCGCGAACGTGCGATCTGCGGCCCGGGGCAGGTATCTGCCGGCGCTCCGGTACGACAATATCGGGTTCCGCTGTGCCCAGGACGTCCGATGAGTCCCTTTACCCTTTGGCCCTTTTGCCTTTTCTCTTAATCGGATGACCGAGCCCCTCTCCGGGTCGCCGCCCCCGGCGGTGACGAAGGCCTACGATATTCTGTTGTGGCTGGTGAACCATGTGGGCAAGTTTCCCCGGTCGCATCGGTTTGTCCTGGGCGATCGGCTCATCACTCTGAAGACTCCCGCCCCCCTTTTCTGTTCCTGTTCCGAAGCCAAGGCGTTGGACCTGGATCGGGACGCATTCGAGAGCGAGCATGGCGAGACGCCGTCGGGCGAATGTGGTAGATTCCATCGCCATGGCATCATTGGAGAAGCGCCTTGCGCGCATTCTTCGCGGAACGTCGGATGCCAATATTTCCTTTGAGGCTCTCTGCCAGTTGCTCCGTCGTCTGGGATTCGATGAGCGCACACAAGGTCTATCACGTTCGGCAAGTGCGCGATCGACTGGAGCAATGAGGATCGGGTCTTCGTAGCTGAAGGGCCGGAATTGCCCGGCTGCATCGCGCACGGAGACACTCAGGAGGCGGCTCTTGCCGATGCGAACGACGCGATCCGGCTCTGGATTGGCACGGTGAAGGAATTTGGCCGTCCGGTTCCGGACCCGAAGGGGCATCGGCTGATGCTCGCGTGAGCCTCGCGCCCTCGTTTTCTCATCCAAGCCGTTTTTGCCGCAAGCTCAGGGCAGGCTCACAGTGGACCTGATCACCACCCACCTGCACGCGGACTTCGACGGCCTCGCCGCCATGGTCGCCGCGCGGAAGCTCTATCCCGGCGCGGCGCTGGCGCTCCCCGGCGGCGCCCAGGACGCCGTCCGGGCGTTTCTGGCGGTGCACGACCTGGGGCTCACCAAAGCCAAGGCGCTGGACTTGCACCGCATCACCCGCCTCGTGCTCGTGGACACGGACGATCCCGAGCGGATCGGACCGTTCAGGCCCCTGCTCGACCGGCCCGGCGTGGCCCTGCATGTCTTCGACCATCACCCGGCGGCGGCCGGGGCCGCCGCCGGGACGGCCCGGCGGGCCGCGCTGTACGTGGCCGAGCCGGTCGGTGCGACGACGACCGTGATGATCGAGCGGCTGCGGGCGCACGGCCTGACCGTGAGCCCCTTCGAGGCGACCGTGCTGGCGCTGGGCCTCTACGAGGAGACCGGCTCGCTCGCCTACGCCTCCACGACGCCGCGGGACCTGGACGCGGCCGCCTGGCTGCTGCGGACCGGCGCGGACTTGACCACGGTTGGCGCGGTGCTGCGGCGGCGCCTGGACCCCGACCAGATCGCCCTGCTGAATGATCTGCTCCAATCGCGCGAGACCCTGTACCTCGAGGGCCACAAGGTGCTGCTGGCGTCGAGCACCTACGACCGCTACGCAGGCGATCTGGCAGAGGTCGTGCACCAGATGGCGGAGCTGGAAGGGCTGGACGCGGTCGTCGCGGCGATCGCGATGGGGGACAAGGTCCAGATCATCGGTCGCAGCTGGGTCCCGGCCCTCGACGTCGGGGAGCTGGCGCGGGCGTTCGGGGGCGGCGGCCATGCGGTGGCCGCGGCGGCCACGGTGAAGGGGCAGACGGTGCTCGAGGTCCGGGAACAGCTCCGGCGCTGGCTGCTCGAGGGCCGCCGGCCGACCCTCCTCGCCGGGGAGGTGATGACCAAGCCGGTGAAGGCGATTCCCTGGACCACCACGGTCGCCGAGGCGGAGCGCCGGATGACGACCTACGGCGTCAACGTCCTGCCGCTCCTGGACCGTCGGGAGCGCTTTCGGGGACTCATCACCCGGGAGAGCGTCCAGAAGGCGCTCTTCCATGGCTTGGCGGCCTCCCCGGTCCGGCAATTCGGCCGCACGGACGTATATACGGCGTCGCCGGAGACCCCGTTCCGCGACATCGAGGCGCACATGGTCGAGCGGAACCAGCGGTTCGTCCCGGTGCTCGCGGACCAGAAGGTGGTCGGGGTGATCACCCGCACGGATCTGCTCCGCACGATGCACGAGGACATCGTGCTTGCAGCCCGCGCCCGCGCCAAGGGCGAGCCACCTCCGCCCTCGTCTGTGAGGCGGAATCTGCGGGCCGCCCTACGGGCGAGATTGCCGGAGCCCGTGTATCGGTTCCTGGAAGCCGCGGGGCGGATGGCGGACGAGACCGGCGTGTCGGTCTATGCCGTCGGCGGCTTCGTGCGCGACCTGCTCCTCGGGATCGAGAACCTGGACGTGGACCTGGTCGTGGAGGGCGACGGGCTCGCCTATGCGCGGGCCCTCGGGATTCGGCTCGGCGCCCGCGTGCGGACGCACGAGCGGTTCGGCACGGCGGTCCTGCTCTTCCCCGACGGATTCAAGCTGGATGTGGCCACCGCCCGGACCGAATACTACGAATACCCGACGGCGCTCCCGACGGTCGAGCGTAGCTCGATCAAACAGGATCTCTACCGCCGCGACTTTACCATCAACACGCTGGCGATCCGGCTGCACGGCCGGGAGTTCGGCGAGCTGATCGATTATTACGGGGGGCAGCGCGACCTCAACGAGGGGACGATCCGCGTCCTGCACAGCCTGAGCTTCGTTGAGGACCCCACGCGGGTGTTCCGGGCCATCCGCTTCGAGCAGCGGCTCGGGTTCCGGCTCAGCAAGGAGACACTCGCCCTGATCAAGGGCGCCGCCGCGATGGACCTGTTCCACCGTCTCTCGGGGGACCGGCTGCGGGAGGAGCTGCTCCTGCTGTGCCAGGAGCAGGAGCCCCGAAAGGGGCTGGCTCGCCTGGGCGAGCTGGGCCTGTTGCGGTTCATCCATCCGGCGCTCACGTGGTCGGCGAGACTAGGCAGCCTGCTGAAGGCCGTCGAGGACGTGATGGCCTGGTACCGGCTGGCCAAGCTGACCTGGCCTTCTGGCCCGAGAGACGGCCGGGAAGCGGGCGCGGACAGCCGGCTCGTCTATGTCCTCGCGCTGCTGGACGAGCTCGCGCCCGAGGCGGTCGGTGACACGCTCGCTCGCCTCGCGTTCCCCGAGCGCCAGGCCGCAAAGGTCCGGGCCGGGCATGCCGCTGCGCCTCGCCTGCTCCGCGAGCTGAGCCGGCGGCCCAAAGCCAGGCCGGCCGAGATCGTCCGGATGCTGGAGGACCTGCCCGAGGAGGCCTTGCTGTTCCTGATGGCGAAAACCAGATCCGAGGCTGTGAAGGGACAGATCACGGCCTTCCTGAGCACCTATCGGCACATCAAGCCGGCCCTCACCGGGGAAGACTTGAAGGCCATGGGCTTGACGCCGGGGCCCCTCTATCGGCGCATCTTGGATGCGCTGACCGCGGCCCGCGTCAACGGGGAGGTCCAGACGCCGGACGAGGAACGCGCGCTCGTCCGCCGGATCGCGGGAAACGGAACGGGGGGCCGCGGGAGGGGCGGCCTCCCTGCGGGTCAGTCATGATCAGGCGGCTTTGAGGTGCGAATGGTCCGACGACTGGAGACCGGCCTGGCGTCCCCCGTCGGAAGCGGTGGACATGGTGGTGGACGGTGAGTGGACGGTCGAGATGCCGGTCATGAGGATCGCCGCCACTGCAAGCAAGACGAGCGTTGCATCAACCACCGAACTCAGGTCCATCATCCTGTTCACCTCCTTCCCATACCGAGGAGGCCGGCTCCGCGTTGCGGGCCGGTCCTCGCGCCCCTGTCATCCTTGCACGGGGATCCGACGAACTCGCTGTCTCGCCTCCTGCGTCCGCGGGATGCGCACGGTCAGGAGGCCGTGCTTGCAGGTCGCCTTCGCCGCGGCGGTGTCCAGCCCGTCGGGCAACGCAACGGTTCTGGCCATCGCGCCGTACCGGGCCTCGGTGAATCCGCCGTTGCCGACGCGCTCGCGGCGCTCCTCGCGCCGTTCGTACCGGATCTGGAGCAGGCCGTCGCGAACCGTGACGTCGAGGTCCTTGGGATCAAGGCCGGGCACTTCCGCGCGGACGATCACCTCATCCTCGGTTTCTTCCACTTCGGTGCCTGGCCACCAACCTCTGGCTGGCATCCAGTCGCCGTCGAAGGCGGAGGCGAGGAAGCGGTCGAACAAGCGGTTGATATCGTCCCGCAGCGACACCACCTCGTGGGTCTCGACCGGTCGTCGCCGCCACGGGATCATCTCCTTGATCTTGGACATAAGTTCCATCGGGCACTCCTCCTCACGATGCATGTGAGGCGGGCACCGCCGCGCGGTGCGCCAGCGGTGTCCGCCGCGGATCTCTCACTTGCACTCGATCGCGATACGCCGAGGCTTGGCCTCCTCGCGCTTCGGGAAAGAGATGGACAGGATTCCCTGGTGCAGCGAGGCCGAGCCCTTCTCGTGGTCCACGGAGGAGGGGAGCGTCAACGACCGGGAGAAGCGCCCCCAGGCCATCTCGCGGACGTGATAGGTCCGGTGCGAGTCCGAGGCCTCCTCCTTGCGCTCGCCCTTGACGGTGAGCACGCCGTCCTCCACGGTGATCTCCAGGTCCTTGATCTCCAGGCCAGGCACCGCAAACTGGACGCAGAAGCCGTTGTCGTCCTCGTAGGCGTTGTAGCTCGGCGTCCACACGGCGGGTTCCCAGGCAAGGCTCCTGAAGGCCTCGTCGAAGAGCCGGTCAATCTGGAGATCAAAGGGCTCCCGCACGAGAGCGGGCAGTGCACGATTGAGCATCATCATGACCCCTCCTTTCTGTCGAAGGGCGGCCGTTCGAGCGTGCGAGCCGGGCCGCTCGATCCTCGGCCAGCTCGCGCGGGACAGCCCGCCGACTCGTGAGGTGTAGTAAACACCGGATCTGGGTCGGTCAAGGGCCTCTGCTGTAGGCAGGGGGGCTCCCTCCCCGAGAGGCGCCGCGTTGACTTTTCCCCTGGGTGGATTACTACAGAGGTCAGGATGCCCCGCTGAGCGGCGCCCCCTTTCTTCCTTATCCGATTGCGATGGAGGTGAGAGCCATGTATGCCGTCATGACGCTCCTAGGCCTCATGCTGCTCACCTGGGCGGCTGCGGTCTGGGCGACCTTCATGGAGGAGCCGGAAGAGCCGGCGAGCGGCGCCGGCCGCACCCCGCTGCGGAAGGCTGCCTGAGGCCTCGCAGGTGACCAGCCGAGCGGAGGAGGTGAGGTTCGATGGCGGAGCTTCTCGCCTACTTCACGATGAGCGTGCTGATCGCCACGGTCGCCCTCGTGATCTGGGGGTTTTTGCGGCTGCTGGAGTAGTCGTCCTTCAGTCCGGTAGGGGCTGGCCGCGCGTTTCGGGCGCAAAGGGAAGCACGGCGAGGCCGAGCAGATAGATCAGCGCCACCGTGCTGGCCGCCTGGCCGAAGGTCCCGAGCGCGGTCACAAGGAAGCCGGTGAGGAAGGGCCCCAAGGAGGCGAGGACCCGGCCAGCGTTGAAGCAGAAGCCCGCGCCGGTGGCGCGCAGCCGCGTGGGATACAGCTCGGGCAGGTAGATCGGGAAGCCGCTGAAGATGCCATTGTTGAAGAAGCCAAGCACCGGCAGCAGCAGCAGGACGTGCCAGTAGGAATGGGGCGCGAGGAAGGTCACGGGCACCATCACGAGGCTGCCCGCGCACATGATGGCGAACACGGCGCGGCGGCCCAAGCGGTCGGCCAGCGGGCCGAAGCTGAGATACCCGACAACGGCGCCGACGTTCAGCGCCATGATCGCGTAACTCACGTACTCCGACAGGGCGGCCTTGCCAACGTTTTTCAGGTCCGGCAGCGCGCCGATTAGCGTCGGAGTCCAGTTCGTCGCACCCCAAAGCCCGAAGACCGCCACGAAGGCGAGGGAGGACCCCACGACCGTCGAGCGGCGAAGCTCCGTCTTGAAGAGGGCGGGGAGCTTGGTCCGGTGGCCCGCGCCGGCCTGGCGATCTCGCTCGTGGGCGAGCACCCAGCGCTCCGGCTCCTTGACCATCAGGCGGACCAGCAGCGCCACGAGCGCGGGCGCGATCCCGACCACGAACAGCACCCGCCAGCCGTGCCCCTTGAGCAGGAGGTTCACGGCGGCGGCCAGGAAGAAGCCTGCGGCCCAGGCGGATTGCAGGATGCCGGCGGCCTTCGACCGCTTGTCCTCGGGCCAGACCTCCGCCACGATCGCGGCGCCCGCGGCCCATTCCCCCCCGATCCCCAGAGCGGTCAGAAACCGGTACAACGCGAGATGCCACCAGTCCTGGGCGAGCGCGGCCATGCCGGTGAAGATCGCGTAGATCAGGATCGTGGCGATCAGGGTCTTCGTCCGCCCGAAGAAGTCAGCCACCACCCCGAAGAACACCCCGCCCACCGCCCAGCCGGCGAGGAAGATGGAGAGGATGATCCCGCCGTACCAGCCGATCAGCTCGGGCGACACGGGCCCGCCGCCGGCCTTGGCGCTCAGCAGCTCTTCGAGGGCCGGGTGGAGGACGATTGCATAGATGGTCGCGTCCATGGAGTCGAAGACCCAGCCCAGCCAGGCCACGAACAGCACCAGCCACTGATAGGGCGTGACGCCTTCGCGCCAGGGTCGTGCGATCGCGGGAGCCGTCATGCGTGCACTGTCCCCCCTGTCTCCGATGATTCGGCCGTTCTCCCTTACAGGAATCCTCGCGTCAGGTCAATGCCAGGCTGCCATGGATGGGCGGCCGCCGCCCTCGGTTGCGGGCCGGTGGACCCGATGTTATAGTCACGCGCGATGGCCACGCTGGACTTCTACGCCACGCTCGGCGTCACCCGGGAGGCCTCGGACGAAGAGATCAAGAAGGCCTACCGCAAGCTCGTCTTCCAGTACCACCCGGACCGCAACCCGGGCAATAAGGAGGCCGAGGCGAAGATTCGAGAGATCAACGCCGCCTACGAGGTCCTCGGCGACCCCGAGACGCGCCGCTCCTACGAGCGGCTCCGCTACGGCCTCTATCACGAATACCGGCCGGAGCCTCCCGATCCCGCCGTCGTCCTTGCGGAGATGGAGCAGCGGCTCGCCGACGAAGGCCGGAAGGAGGTCTTTACCCGGCTCATGAAGGACGTGGCGCGGATCCGGGCCGAGTTGGCCCTCATCCGCGAGCGGACGGTCGAGCGGCAGGGCTACGACAGCTTCCAGGAGGAGCTGGTGCTGGAGCGCGGGGCCGAGGCGCTGGCGGACCTGCTCGGCGCGGAGGCCGAAGCGAAGCAGGAGAAGTTGGTCGCCGTGGCGTTGAAGATTCTGGTCAGTCAGCACGTGGTGAAGGGCGAGGACGACCGGCAGGTCAAGGAGATGGAGGCTCGACTCCGCGAGACGTACCGGCGGGGCCGCCTACAGGGGTTCCGGGCCGCGCTCGAGCTATTCTACGTGAGAAGATCGTGATGTGGGACGAGTGAAGGGAGGCTAGGTCCGCCCGAGGACGTGTGATCACGGGGTTTTTGCGAGGGCCCCCGCCACGACCCGGCCGCCCTGCAGCACGCCGACGATCCGCTCCCGGTCGCGGAGGAGGCCGATCCGCTTCAGGGGATTGCCCTTGACGATCAGGAGATCGGCGAGCTTGCCCACCTCGATCGAGCCTACCTGGTCGGCGATCCCGAGCAGCCGCGCGGCCGCCCCGGTGGCTGCGACGATTGCCTGCATCGGGCTCATGCCCAGCGCCACCATCCGCTCCAATTCCTGAGCGTTCTCGCCGTGACGGTTCGCGGGAGTGCCCGCGTCGGTGCCGAGCGCGATCGGGATGCCCGCGCGGTGCGCCAGCTTGAAGCTGGCCTCGTGCCGGGCCTGGAGCGTCCGGGCCTTGCCCAACGTCTCGGCCGGGATCGCGCAAAACGAACCTGCCTCCGCGGTCGTGGCCAGGGCCGAGAGCGTCGGCACCAGAAAGACGCCGCGCTCCCGCATGAGCGAGGCGGCTTCCTCGTCCAGGAGGGTGCCGTGCTCGATCGAGTGGATGCCGGCCCGGACCGCGTTCTTCATCCCCTCGGCGCTGTGGGCGTGCGCGGCCGCGCGGCGCCCCGCCCGGCAGCCCTCGGCGACGCCAGCCGCGAGCTCTTCGGGGGTCATCTGCGGA
>CAZTUO010000042.1:5689-15270 GCA_964616355.1 uncultured Nitrospira sp. | reverse complement strand
CCCTGGCCTGTCCGGGCCTTCTTGACGATGTCGCAGAAGTCGTCCTCTAGGGTCATTGCAGGGCCTCCTGCCAGGCGCGCACCATCGCGGGGTCCACGTCCACCAGGATCACGGACTGGAGCGCCGTGGGCGCGAAGGCCCGGACCGCGGCCACCATGCGGGCGGCCGCCTCGGCGGGCGCGACCCCGCCGACGCCGGTGCCCATGCCCGGCAGCGCCACCGTGGCGAACCCGCGTTCGTCCGCCAGCGCGAGCGCGGCGCGTGTGGCGAGGGCGACGTTCTCGGCGGGGATCCGCATCGCCGGCTGGGGCATCGTCGGCGCATGGATGATGCCCCGGAACTTCGTCCGGCCGCCGGAGGTCAGCGCCGCGCGCCCCACCGGAATCGGCGCCTGCCGGCGTGCTTCCTCCTCCACGTCGGCCCCGGCCGCCCGCTTGATCGCGCCGGCCACCCCGCCCCCCATGAGCCCCAGGCTGTTCGCCGCGTTGACGATCGCCTCGGCGTCCACGTCGAGCAGGCTGCCGTGGATGACCGTGATCTGCAGGCGGTCGGCGCTCATGCGCTGCGCTCCGTCCTCGTTCAACGGACAGAGTGTGCCACAGGAAGACGACACGGGCCAACCCCGGAGCTTGTTCGGCGGCCAGCGGGCGGGAGGGGATCGGCGGCCGGCTCGTCGGGCTGAGCGCCTGATGGCGCTTCCCCGGCGGTCCTTTACCCTTCCGGCGGCAGCTTGATCTCCTGCACCGTTCCGAAGGTCGAGAGCAGGCGGGGCAGGGCGTCGGCCGGGCCGACGGCCAGGATCTTCAGCCGCTCCGGATGGAGGTGCGTGCGCGCGGCCCGGAGGAGGTCCTCCTTCGTGAGCTTCACCACCCGGTCCCGGAGTTGCTGGAGGAAGTCCTTGGGCAGGCCGTCGTACTCCAGGCCGATCAGGCGGCTCACGATGGCCGAGGGGCTGCTGAACGAGAAGACGAAGGAATTGACGAAGGCCTCCTTCGCCTCCTCCAGCTCGGCGTCCGTCACCGGCTCCTCGCGCAGCCGCTGCACGTTGGCGAGCAGGCGTCGGATCACCTCTTCCGTCGAGGCCAGCTTGGTCTCCGCGCGCATCAGCCAGGCGCCGGGCTCCCGGATGCCGGGCCGAAGCGAGCTGCCCACCGAATAGGCGAGGCCCCGGCGGGTCCGCACGTCCTGAAAGAGCCGGCTCCGGAACGAGCCGCCGCCGAGGATGTCGTTGAGCAGCGCCAGGGCCGGGTAGTCCGGGTCGGACTCTTTCACCGACAGGTGCCCGACCCGCAGGTGCGTCTGCTGGGTATCCTTGCCGACGTAGCGGACGCTGGCGACCTCGGCCGCGGCCGCGTCCACCGGCGGGATCGCGATCGGCGGGACGTCGCCCTTGGGCCAGGCGCCGAAGACCTCGCGCAGCTTCGCGAGCAGACCGTCCCGCTCGAAGTCGCCGGTCACGCCGAGGATGATCCCGTTGGGATGGATGGTGCGCCGGTGGAAGGCCACCAGGTCGCCGCGCGTAATCCGGGAGACGGACTCCACGGTGCTCTCCCGCGCCCAGGGGTGGTCCGGCCCGTAGAGCAACTTGGCGAACTCCCGGCCCGCGATGGCACCGGGGTGGTCCTGCCGACGCCGGATGCCCTCGATGGCTTGCCGCTTGGCCAGCTCCAGCCGGGCCGGGTCGAAGGCCGGCGTCATGAGCACGTCCGCGAAAATGCGGAGTCCGCGGTCCAGGTCCTTCGTGAGCAGGTCCAGCGTCGCGCTGCCGGAATCCGTCCCGATGCTCACCGAGAGCGAGGCGGCAAGCCGATCGAGTTCTTCGTCCACCTCGTCCGGGCTCATCCGGCTGGTGCCGCCGGTCTGCATGACCACACCGGTCAGCCCAGCCAGGCCGATCTTCTCGGGCGGATCCAGCCAGGCGCCAGTCTGGAGAGTGGCGGTGAAGGTGACGAGGGGCAGCTCGTGGTCCTCGAGCAGGTAGACGATCATGCCGTTCTCGAGCACCAGGCGCTCGGGCTCGGGCGGATGGAACTCCACCGGCGCGAAGCGCATGGTGCGGGGATCCAGCTCGGCGAGCGGGGCGGGCGGCCGCTCCTGCGGCGGCCCCGCGAGCGCGCCGCCGCTCCAGAGCGCGGCCAGTAGGAGCAGGCCGGACGGCAGAAGCCCGCGGGTGCGGAGGGAGCGAGGCGGAAGCATCGTCATGGCTGCCCCGCCTTCAGCGTGACGGGCGACGGGCGGGCCGCCGCGCCGGCCGGCTTCACGAGCGTCGCCACGGTCCGGTTGGCTTTCACGAGGTACTGCGCCGCCACCCGCTGGATGTCGGCCGGCGTGACCGCCGCGATCCGGTCGCGCGCCCGCAGCAGGTAGCGCCAGTCCTTGGCGACGACCTGGAAGTAGGCCAATTGCGACGCCAGGCCGCTGTTCGAGCGGAGGGACCGCAGGAGCGAGGCGTCCAGGTTGTTCAGCACCTTCTCCAGTTCCTTCGGCGTGACCGGCTCGCTCTTGAGCCGCTCGATCTCCTCGTAGATGGCGGCCTCCAGCTCCGCCGTCGTGTGGGGCGCGAGCGGCGTCGCGCTGATTACGAAGAGGTTCGGCGCCAGCGCACCGGGATACCCGGAGAACGCCGTGACTGAGGCCGCGAGCTGCTGCTCCCGCACGAGCCGTTTGTAGAGGCGCGACGTCACGCCGTCAGACAGGACCGCCTCGAGGACGTCGAACACGAAATCGTCTGGATGGTGGATCGCCGGCTTGTGGTACCCGATCAGAAGCGCCGGCTCCGCGTCGAACTCGACCTCGACGCGCCGCTCGCCGCGCTGCGGGGGCTCGACCGTCACGACCGGGGGCGGCGGCGGCGCGCTCGGGATCCGGCCGAACGTACGCTCGGCGAGGGCGATGACCTCCTGCGGGATGAGGTCCCCGACGAGGGCGATGACGGCGTTGTTCGGCCCGTAGTAGGTGCGGAAGAACTCCTCGGTGATCCGCGGCGTCAGGGCCTGGATGTCCGAGGCCCAACCGATCGTGGGAAATCCATAAGGATGCGCCTGGAAGGCGGCGGCCGTGAAGGCCTCGTAGAGCAGGCCGGCGGGACTGTCCTCGGTCCGGAGGCGCCGCTCTTCCATGACGACGGCGCGCTCCTTGTAGAACTCCCGGAGCACCGGGTGCGCCATCCGGTCGGACTCGATCGCGGCCCAGAGCGGGAGCCGGTTGGACGGCAGGCTGACCGTGTACCGGGTCACGTCCTTGCCCGTGGAGGCGTTCAGGCCGACGGCCCCGTGGCGCTGGTAAAGCTGCGGCACCTCGTTGACCACGACGAGCGCATCGGCCCGTTCCTGGGTCTCGGCGAGCTGCCGGCGCACCCGCTCCAGCTCTGCGGCGACGGCCGGATCGGCCTGGTCTCCCGCCTCGAGCTGGGCAAGCCGGGTCTGCAGTCGCTCGATCTCCTCCAGGAGCGGCCGCTCGCGCTCGTAGTCCCGGGTGCCGAGCGTGCGCGTGCCTTTGAACGCCATGTGCTCGTAGAGGTGCGCGACCCCAGTCGTCCCCGTCGCCTCGTTCAGCCCGCCGACGCCGAAGGTCAGGTTGATCGAGACAATGGGCGCCTGGTGCCGCTCGACCATCAGCAGGGTCAGGCCGTTGGCCAGCTTGTGCTCGACGACCCGCTCGGCGAGGCCGGGGCGCTCGGCCTTCGCCGGCGCCTCCGCGGCGCGGCCGACGGACGCGGCCGGGAGCGGGACGACCCCGAGCGCCAGGATGAGGGTGAGCGCCAGCCGGGCGATCATGCGAACAGCTCCATCAGCTCTTCGGGCCGCTCGACGAACCAGTCCGGGTGACAGGCGGCCATCTTCTCCCGGTTGCCCATCCCGTACCCCACGGCGCACACGCGGATCCCGGCGTTGTGGCCGCCGACGATGTCGTTCGTGCTGTCGCCGATCAGGACGGTCCGCCGCTTGTCGGCCTTCAGCGCTCCGATGACCTGGAGGATCATGCCCGGGTCCGGCTTGAGGCCGTATCCGTTGTCGCCGCCGACGACGTAGGCGAAGTGGTGGGAGCCCAGGCCCTCCAGGATGCGCTGCGTGTACTCCAGCGACTTGTTCGTCGCGACGGCCTTGAGCTTGTCCGCGAAGTGGGCGAGCACGGTCTCGACTCCGGGGTAGAAGCGCGTGCGGTCCAGGCAGTGGGCCAGGTAATGCCCGCGGAACACCCGCAGCGCCTCTTCGTACCGCGCCTGGTTCGCCTCGCCGACGGAGAGGCGCAGCAGCCGCTTCACGCCGTCGCCGACGAAGCTGAAGATCTCCTCCTGGCTCCGGCGTGGCAGCCCCAGGTCGGCGAGCGTGAGGTTCACCGCGGTCGCAATGTCCCACTTCGACTCGATGAGCGTCCCGTCCAGGTCGAAGATCAGCAGCTCGACCGGCTCCTTGCTCCCGCTGCCTGGCCCCTGGCCCATGGGTCACTTCGCCCGCTTGAGGTCGTCCCGCAGCGCGGTCAGCGCGTCCCGCTCCAACGGCTCCGTCGTCTCGAGCAGCGCCTGCTTGACGTGGTTGACGAGGCGCTGCCGGCCGACGTGGGGCGGCACGAGCGGCTCGATGATCCGCCAGCGGTCCCCGACTGCGGCGACCCGCACGCGCACCTCCTCGACGTGCGGCTCGGAGATGAACGTCGCCGTGCTCCAGTACATCCGGCCGAGCACCTGGAAGTGGACGGGGATCACGACCTCGAGGGGCCCCAGGATCTCCCATTGCTTACTGGTCTCGGCCACGGTGTAGCCCTGGATCACCACCACGTGCCCCCAGGCCGGCTCCTCCTTCCACGTCGTGTAGGGGCGGAGCGCCTCGCGCGAGAGCGCCTCGAGGCGGGCGCCCTTCATGTCCAGCTCGACGTACTTCTTGACGATGTCGGCCGGGCTCTTCGTCAACTCGCCGGTGACGGTGAGCCCGTCCGAGAGGAGCAGGCTGAGCGCGAGTGCGAGAGCGAGAGCGGCGCCACCAATCCAGTGTCGCGGCGGCCCGCCCCGTCGCCGCGTTGTCAGCGCGTCACGCGACTTCATGGAGCTTGAGTAGCGTCGTGCCACCCCGCTGCGCGACCTGCGTGCCCGTGACGATCACGAGCCGGTGGCCGCGCGCCGCCAGCCCCGCCTGCGTCAGCCGGCGCTCCGCCTCCTGCACGCGCTCGTCGGTCTGCGCGATCGGCGGCATCGTCAGCGGGCGCACGCCCCAGTAGAGCGCCATCCGTCGCCGGATCGGCTCGAACGGGGTGAAGGCGATGATCGGCGGGGCGGGCCGCTGCTTGGCGAGCAGCCGGGCCGTCGTGCCCGACTCGGTGAACGCGACGATCGCGCCGGCTTCGACCAGTTCCGCGACCGCCGGCGCGGCCGCGCAGATGGCCTCCTGGAAGGAGAGGGGGCTGCGGGCCGGCTCCGGCCGGCGGAGACTCCCGGACTGTGCACCGCGCTCCGCCGCCTGCACGATGCGGTCCATCACCCGCACGGCCTCGACCGGATGGCGGCCGGTCGAGGTCTCGGCCGAGAGCATCACCGCGTCGGTGCCGTCGAAGACCGCGTTCGCCACGTCGGATGCCTCGGCCCGGGTCGGCCGCGCCTGCTGGGTCATGGACTCGAGCATCTGGGTCGCCGTGATGACGAGCCGGCGCCGGCGGTTGGCCGCGGCGATGATCCGCTTCTGCAGCACCGGGACCTCCTCCGGGCCCAGCTCGACGCCGAGGTCGCCGCGCGCGACCATGACGCCGTCCGCTTCCTCCAGCAGCGCCTCCAGGCAGGCCACCGCCTCCGGTCGCTCGATCTTGGCGATGACCGGCTGGTCGCCGCCGCACTCGGCGATCAGCGCCCGGGCCGCCGTCACGTCCTCGGGGCTCCGGACGAAAGAAAGGGCGATGTAATCCACGCCCTGCGCCACCCCGAAGCGGAGGTCCGCCCGGTCCTTCTCGGTGAGCGTCGGCTCGCTGATCCGGGTGCCCGGCAGGTTGATCCCCTTGTGTGCGCTCACCCGGCCGCCGCGGACGACCGTGCAGGCGACCGCGTCGCCCAGGACGGCGTCGGCGACCAGCTCGATCAGCCCGTCGTCAATCAGCACGCGGGCGCCCGGCTTGACGTCCTGGGCGAGCCGCGCGTAGCCGACCGGCAGGTCCTCCGGGCCGGCGGTGCCCCGCGGCCCGTCCGGGTGGAGCCGGACCCGCTGGCCTGGCGCCAACTCGATCCCCTCGGGCGGCAGCGTCCCGACGCGGATGCGCGGGCCCTGCAAGTCCTGAAGGATGGCGACCGCTGCCCCCTGTCGCCCCGCCGCCTCGCGAATGACCTTGATCGCCCGGCCGTGCCAGTCCTGTGAGCCGTGCGAGAAGTTCAGCCGAGCCACATCCATCCCATTCGCGATGAGCTGGTCGAGCACCGCCGGCGACTCGGACGCCGGGCCGATGGTGCCGACGATCTTGGCTTTGCGCATAGGAAAGCGGTCCGCGTTCCGCGATTAGCCCGGACAGGGAACCCCCCACCGCGCGGGCGCATTCTAACAGACTGCGACGGGCCGGTGCATCAGCCGGCGACGGTTGCCGCAGCGCGGAACGCAGCCTAGCGGGTCAGGGGAGGAGGTCCGCATGGAGATGGACTCATCTGGTGGGTCACCGGTGCCACGCTCTCAGAAGGGCCGAGCCTCTGTCGCGGTTGCTAGCGAGAGGCTTCCCCGGCGGACAGGCTGCCGCCGTTCCTCCAGCCCGCTGGTTGACCTTGCCGCGGGGTGCATGGTAGGTTCCGCCGCGATGTTCGGTGAGCAGGAAGCGAGAGCACGATGAAGACCACCGAGTCCGAGCGGCTCTTCGCCGAAGCCCAGCGCTATATGCCCGGCGGCGTTAACAGTCCGGTCCGCGCCTTCCAGTCCGTGGGCGGCCGACCGCTCTTCATCAAGCGCGCCAAGGGAGCGCACCTCTATGACGTGGACGGGAACCGGTTCATTGACTACGTGCTCTCCTGGGGGCCGATGATTCTCGGGCACGCCCCGGCGCCGGTCGTGAAGGCGATCGCGCGCGCGGCCGCGCAGGGGACGAGCTACGGCGCCCCGACGGAGTTGGAGGTGCGGCTGGCCAAGCTGATCACCGACGCCCTGCCCTCCATGCAGCTCGTCCGGCTGGTCAGCTCGGGGACCGAAGCGGTCATGAGCGCCATCCGCGTCGCGCGCGCCTACACCCGGCGCGACGGCGTGCTCAAGTTCGAGGGCTGCTACCACGGGCACAGCGACTTCCTGCTGGCGAAGGCCGGCTCCGGCCTGGCGACGCTCGGGATTCCCGACTGCCCCGGCGTGCCTGCCGACTTCTCCCGTCACACGCGCACGGCACCCTACAACGACATCCGGACCGTGCAGAAGCTGATCGAGGCACACCACCGGGACCTCGCCTGCGTCATCGTGGAGCCGGTTGCGGGCAACATGGGCGTCGTGCCGCCCGCCCCGGACTTCCTGCCGGCGCTCCGGGAGCTGACGCGCCAGCACGAGATCCTGCTGATCTTCGATGAGGTCATCACCGGCTTCCGCGTCCACTACGGTGGCGCGCAGGCGCTCTACGGCGTGACGCCGGACCTCACCTGTCTGGGCAAGATCATCGGGGGCGGCTTGCCGGTCGGCGCCTACGGCGGGCGGCGGGAGATCATGGAGCTGGTGGCGCCGGCGGGACCGGTCTATCAGGCGGGGACGCTCTCCGGGAACCCCCTCGCGGTCACGGCGGGCATCGAGACGCTCCTGCGGCTCAAGACGCGGGGCCTGTACGAGCGGCTCGAGGCGCGGGCCGCCGAGCTCGCGCAGGGCTTGCGCGAGGCGGCGAAGAAGGCGGGCGTGCCCTTCACCCAGACCCGCGTCGGCTCCATGCTCGGCGGGTTCTTTACCAAGGGGCCGGTCGTGGACTTCGCCACGGCGAAGCAGTCCAACACGGCGGCCTACGCGAAGTTCTTCCGGGCGATGCTGGCCAGGGGCGTCTATCTGGCCCCCTCGCAGTTCGAAGCGGCCTTCCTCTCGACCGCCCACAGCGCCGCGGACATCGCGCACACGGTCGCGAGCGCGCGGGCGGCCTTCAAGGCGCTCTAGCCGATCCCGTCAGGACCTCCCCAGCGTGACGGTCAGGACCAGCTCCTGGTCGCCGCGGCGGACGCGCACCGCCACCGTCTGGCCCGGGACGGTGCGCTCGATGAGGTAGTTCTTGAGCTGCTTGCCGTCGGCGACCTCGGTCTCGTCTATGGCGAGCAGCACGTCGCCCTTCTGGAGGCCGCCGGCTTTCGCCGGCCCCGTGGCCTCCGCCACCGCCGCGCGCAGCCGCGTGCCCACCTTGACCGCGGTGAGCGCGACCCCCAGCCGAGAGAAGCTCGGCTGAGCGCCCTGGATCAAGGCCGTCACGACCCGCTTGGCCAGGAGGCCGGGGACGGCGAAGGCCAGGCGGCTGCATTGCTGCTCACCTTGGATGGTTTCGGTACGGATGACCGCGTGCAGGAAGCCGACGACCTCGCCCTGCTCGTTGAAGAGCCCGCCGCCCGAGTTGCCGTTGCAGGCGGAGAGGTCGAGCTGCAGGAGCCGCGTGTCCACGGTCGAGAGGAAGATGTTCGGGTTCCCGACCCGGCCGAAGGCGACGGCCGGGCCCCAGCCGAGCGGGTAGCCGACGGTGAAGACCGCCTCGCCCGGCGCCGGCTCCCGCTCGGCGAAGGTCGCGCCCGGGAGCTGCGTGACGACCTCCGGGTCCGTCACGCGATAGACCGCCACGTCCAGGTAGGCGTTGACGCCGACGAGCACGGCCGGGACCTCCTGCAGGGCGTTCGTCAGGACGGTGATCTGCTTGGCGACGACCTGATCGCCCTTCTCCTCCTGTTCGACCGCGTGTCTGGCGGTGACGAGGTAGCCGTCGCGGAGGTGGAAGCCCGAGGCCTTCACGAGGATTTTGACGCCGCCCTGGCCCTCGCCGGCCGGCTGGTCCTGGAGGATGCCGAGGGTGCCCCGCTTGGCCTGCTCGATGACGGCGGGGAAGCCGCCGGCCGGCGGCTCGGCCGGCGCGGGGGCCGCCCAGGCAAGCCCAAGCCCCAGCGCGACGATCATTATGCCGAGGTGGTGCATCGTGCCCACCGATCTCTCAGTTCCGCGTCAGCCCCCGGGACCGGGTCCGGTGCAGGCGCTCCGCGTCTTTGCCCAGGCGCTTCTTCCGGTCGGCCTCGTAGTCGGTGTAGTGGCCCTCGAACCAGACGGCCTTGCTGTCCCCCTGGAAGGCCAGGAGAGGGGTGGCGAGCCGGTCGAGGAACCAGCGGTCGTGGCTGAGGCTGACGCAGCCGCCCGCGAACTGTTCCAGCGCGAACTCCAGCTCGGTCTCCAGCGCCCAGCCGTTCGCCGCCTCGATCTGCTCCTGGAGCCGGCTCTGCTGTTCCAGGAGCGCCTCCATCTCGCCCGGTGCGCCGTCGCCCAGCTTGGTGCTGACCGCCTCGTGCTCATGGAGCCGCGCGATCACGTCCCGCCGTCCCTCCTCGACGACCTCCTTCACCTCTTGCCCGATCCGTTGGGCCCGATCACCCCGATCTTGGCCCCGTCGCAAGGAGAGAGAGGTCCTTCAGCACC
>CAZTUO010000042.1:5149-5663 GCA_964616355.1 uncultured Nitrospira sp. | reverse complement strand
CGGCGGATAGACCTTGCCGGCGCCGATCAGGGAGAAGATGATCTGTTTGTCGTGTGTGGGCATCTGTCCTTTGAGCTGATCAGCGGTCCTTTTCGACCCGCTCGATCGTGTCGCGCTGGTCCTTGCTCAGATCCGTCTCGAGAAACTCCCCGGAGGCCGGGACTTCCATGTGCAGGTCCGAGGTCACGTCAATCTCCACCGTCACGTCCCGCATCCGGAAGTCCAGCACGTGGCCGCCGCGGGTCCGGTCGTCGGACAAGAAGTGGACGTGGTAGCCGGGCACATTGATGCCCTGGGTATAGTCGGGAAACCGGTACCCCACGAGCGTGCCCTTGAGTCCCTCATGGACAAAGACCGGCTGCCGCTTGGCGACCTCGGCCAGCGGCGGATAGGGCTTCGTCTGCCGGGGGACGGCCCGCACCTTCAGGTAGTCGAAGGTGCCCGTCGCCAGGAGCGCGTAGAAGATATTCTTGCTCGGCACCGCCTTGTCCACGGCCTGCTGGAACTTCGTCCA
>CAZTUO010000042.1:0-5126 GCA_964616355.1 uncultured Nitrospira sp. | reverse complement strand
CTCACAGTCGGGTCGAAAAACATCACGACGGCGAAGGGCGTCTTCTGCGAGGGCTCCACCGGATAGGCTTTCCCGTCGGCCTTGATCTGGTAGAACCGGCCACCGAAGGCGATCATCTCGCCGTCCAGGGCGTTGAAGGTGCCCAGCCCGAAGTTCCCGTGCTTCGCCAGCTCCGCGTAGGTCGTCTCGCCATCGTACACGCCCTCGATCAGGGCACCGATGGTCGAGGTCTGAAACAGCTCGTGGGCCTTGGCGCGATCGTGGTGGAACAGGTCGCCCTGCTGCCGATGGGCCTGGAACGCCTTGACGAAGACATCGTCGATCGCCATGCCGCGGTCCTCCTCGCTTCGTCCCGGTTGCGCTGGCCGGATCAGTCCCGTTCCTTGCGCCTGGGCCGCCTGCAGGAACAGCCAGCAGGGGCCGCCGGCGACCAAGGCCTCGAGCCCCGCGCCCAGCATCCCCATCACGTCCCTGCGAGTCAGCTTTTGGTCGAACCGTTCGCTTGCCACACGCTCAATGCTGGGCCGAGCCCTCCATCGCCCTGACCAGCTCCTGGTTGTCCCGATAGTCAATCGCCGCTTCGATCAGCGCCGGTCCCTCTGCGGCCAGGGCTGCCTTCAAGGCGGGCACGATCTCTTCCGCTTCCGTGATCCGGAAGGCCGCCGCCCCGAAAGCCTCCCCGAGCTTGACGAAATTAGGGTTGCCGAACTCTGCCCCGAAGACCCGGTGGTAGTCCCGCGTCTGGAGGGACTTGATGAGGTTGTAGCTCCCGTCCTTCCAGACGATGTGCACGGTCGAGAGCCTGAGCCGGACCGCCGTCTCCAGCTCCATGCCCGTCATCAGGAACGACCCGTCGCCCGAGACCGAGACGGCCTTGCGGCTCGGCCGGGCGAGCGCCGCCCCGATGGCCCAGGGCAGGGCCACGCCCATCGTCTGGTGACCCATGCTGAACAGGAGGTGGCGCGGCTCGTAGCAGCGGAAGTGCCGGGCCATCCAGATCTCGTGCGCCCCTACGTCGCAGGTGACGGTCACGTCGTCGCCGAGCGTCTCCCGGAGGTCGTGGATGAAGCGCAGCGGGTGCACCGGCGAGCCGGCCAGGGCGGCGCCCCGCCGCTCCTCGTCGCGCAAGGCCTTCCGCGCCTGGACCACCTCGGGCCGTTCGGCCGGCGCCGTCAGGCGAACGAGCGGGGAGAGGGCGTCCAGGTTCCAGGCGATGTCGCCGATGACCTCGACGGCTGGCTGGTAGGCCCGGTCCACGGTCGCCGGCAGGTCATCCAGGTGGATGAGCGAACGGTGGGGCGAGGTGTTCCAGGCGGCCGGATCGTACTCGACCGTGTCGTAGCCGATCGCGAGGACGAGGTCGGCCCGCTGGAGCACGAGGTCGCCCGGCTGATTGCGAACATAGCCGACCCGGCCCACGAACCGGTCGAGCAGGTCGCGCGAGAGCGCCCCGGCCGCCTCAAAGGTCATGGCGACCGGCAGGGGATGCTGCCGGACGAAGCGGCGCACGGCGGCCGCGGCGGCGGGGCGGCCCGCGCTCACCCCCAGCAGCACGACCGGGGCCTTCGCTCCGTTCAGCAGGGCGGCGGCCCGGTTCAAGATGTCGGCCGGCGCCGCGCCTTGTTCCACTGGAGCGGGGGCCGGGATCGGCGCAGCGGAGACGGCCGCCTTGGCCACGTCCACCGGCACCGACAGGTGCACGGCCCCGGGCCTCGGCCGCGCGGCGACGCGGAACGCGTTGGTCACGATCTCGGGCAGGGTGTCCGGCTCCTCCGCCTCGACGCTCCACTTGGTGATCGGCGCGAAGAGGCTGACCGAATCCAGGTTCATGTGACTCTGCTTGCACCGTGCGGCGCGGGGAACCTGACCGGTGATGATCACCAGCGGGTCCCGGTCCTCGGTCGCCGTCGCGACCCCGCAGACCGCGTTGATGAGGCCCGGGCCGGACGTCGTCAGCACGACGCCGGGCTTCCCGGTGATCCGGCCCCAGGCCTGGGCCATGAACGCGGCGCCGGTTTCGTGCCGGCAGAGCACGAAGCGCGGGCCGCCGTCGGCCAGGACGTTCAGGATCGGCAGGACCGCGCCGCCTGGCACGCCAAAGATGCACTCCACCCCCTGGGCTTCTAGGGAGCGCACCAACAGGTCCGCTCCGGTTGTCGGTCGCTCAGGATCAGCCATGGGCCTCCATGTTCATAGGTCGCGCGCGGCCGGCGATCAGCCGACCTTCCGGACGAGGCGCGGGTAACGGGGCGTCCACATCTTCGCGTCAACCAGCCGCTCCAGCTCCTCCCGCGCGGTGGGGGCGGCGAGGCCGGCCCGCTGCGCCTCGGCGGCCACCGCCAGGGCAATCCGGCGGGACACGGTGCGGATCTCGGTCAGCGGGGGCAGCAGCGGCGCCTCCCGGTCCCGGAGCGCCGGGGCGCAGTCGGCGAGCGCCAGCGACGCCGCCATGAACATCCCGTCCGTGACTCGTGTCGCCCCGACGGCCAGGATACCGAGCCCCACTCCCGGAAAGATATAGCTGTTATTGCACTGGGCGATCGGGATGGTCCGCCCGCGGAAGGCGACCGGCTCGAACGGGCTGCCCGTCGCGATGAGCACGCGCCCGTCCGTCCAGGCCAGGAGATCCGCCGGCCGTGCCTCGGCCCGCTCGGTCGGATTGGAGAGGGGCAGGATGATCGGCCGGCCGACGTGGCGAGCCATCTCGCGGACGATCGGCTCCGTAAAGACACCGGGCATGCCGGAGGTCCCGATCAGGATCGTGGGGCGCACGTTCGCCACCACGTCCGCCAGCCCGACCTCGTCCGGCCGCGCCAGCTTCCAGCCCGCCAGCGCCGCCCGCGGCTGCACGAATGGTGCTTGGAAGGGGAGCAGGCCAGTCAGGCCCTCACGGAGCAGGCCCTGCCGGTCAATCAACCAGAAGCGGGAGCGGGCGTCCCGCTCCGACAGCCCGTCCCGCACCATCGCCGCGCAGAGCTGTTCGCTGATCCCGCAGCCGGCCGAGCCGGCCCCGACCACGACCACTCGCTGGTCCCGGAGCTTCGAGCCGGTCACGCGCACGGCCGCGAGCACCGTGCCAGTCGTCACCGCCGCCGTCCCCTGGATGTCGTCGTTGAACGTGCAGAGCCGGTCCCGGTACCGGTCGAGCAGCCGGGCCGCGTTGGCCTGGGCGAAGTCCTCCCACTGGAGCAGCACGTTCGGGAATTGCTGGATCACGCCCTGGACGAACCGCTCGATGAAGTCGTCATAGTCCTGCCCGCGCACGCGCTCGTGCCGCCATCCGAGGTACAGGGGCGAGCGCAGCGCCTCCTGGTTGTTGGTGCCGACATCCAGCAGGACGGGAAGCGTCGTTGCTGGGTGGATGCCGCCGCAGAGCGTGTAGAGCGACAACTTGCCGATCGGGATGCCCATGCCTCCCGCTCCCTGGTCGCCGAGCCCCAGGATGCGCTCGCCGTCGGTGACGACGATGACCTCGACGCGGCGGGCGATCGCGTTGGCCAGGATCCGGTCCATGGCGTCCCGCTCGGGATAGGCGATGAACAGCCCCCGCGGATGCCGGTAGATGCGGCTGAAGTGTGCACAGGCTTCCCCGACGGTCGGTGTGTAGATGATTGGCATCATCTCCTCGATGTGCTCGAGCAGCAGCCGGTAGAAGAGCGTCTCGTTCTCGTCCTGCAGGGCGCGCAGGAAGATGTGCCGTTCGAGGTTGGAATCCTTGCGGCGGTAGGCGTCATAGGCGCGCGCGAGCTGCTCCTCAATCGTGTCCACGTGGGGCGGCAGCAGTCCCAACAGGTCCAGGTCCCGGCGCTCCTGTTCCGTGAACGCCGTGCCCTTGTTGAACAGGGGCTGGTCGAGGAGCCAGTGCCCGCAGAGCGGCACTTCCCAGGTTTCCTCGCCGGTCCTGTCGTCCCGCGTGATCGCGAACTCGATCATGAGCGGCGCGATCTTAGCAACGGCCAGAGCGATTGACAAGGTCGGATCTGCCGGCGCGTGCTAGCTGCGCTTGGTGAGGGCGACGGCCAGGATCCAGAGCATGCCGACGGCGACCGACCGGTTGAAGATGGCGTACTTCACCGGCACGGGTCCGGGCGGCGAATACAGCGCGCCCACCGCGACCAGGACGGAGCCGATCAGCGCGAAGACGAGCGCAGCAACGCCATAGAGCCACCAGCGCACGGCGCAGGACGAGCGGGATGGGGTAGAGCCCCCAGACCGCGACCCCCAGGGGAACCGAGAGATCGAGGACGAACACGGCGACCGTGATCACCGCGCTGGCGGGGAGCAGGAGACCCTGCAGCCGTTCCGGAGGCTTGAACACCCAAGCTCCGTCTGCCGATGAGGTGCGGACCCCCGGCGGGCGAGAAGCCGGCGGGGCTATGGTGAAGCCCTTATAGCACGGTCGCGGAGGAATGGACAGAGCCAGACAGGCGCGGGCTCCCGGTCCCCGCGCTCAGTGGACAGGGTGGCCACCGTTTGACTACACTGGGCCACAGCATGAAGACGCTGGCCGCGCCGATCAGGATCTGGCACCAGTCGGGATCGGGCCCTGCAGGAATTCCTGGAGAGTGAGCCCTTTGCCGTCTGTGCTCGAAGCGTTGCGCGGCTCCCCCTGGCGGGCCCTCGCGCACCGGAACTTCGTGCTGTTCTTCGTCGGTCACGGGCTCTCGCTCTGCGGCACCTGGATGCAGTCCATGGCCCAGGCCTGGCTCGTGTACCGGCTCACCGGCTCGCCGTTCATGCTCGGGCTCGTGGAGTTCCTCTCCCGGGCGCCCATCCTGCTGTTCGGCCTGCTGGCCGGCCCCCTGGCGGACCGCTGGCCCCGGCACCGGACGATGCTCGTGACGCAGGCGCTCCTGCTGCTCCAGGCGCTTGCCCTCGGGGTCCTGACCCTGGCGGGCGCGGTCACGATCGGCTGGATCCTCGCGCTGGGGTTCGTCCTGGGCCTGATCAGCGTGGTCGAGGTCACGGTCCGCCAGACGTTCCTGACCGACCTCGTGCCGCGCGCGGACATCCCGTCGGCTATCGGGTTGAACTCCTCCCTGTTCAACCTCACCCGGATCATCGGCCCGTCGCTCGCGGGTGTGCTGGTCGCCTGGGCCGGGGAAGGACTCTGCTTTCTGCTCAAC
>CAZTUO010000041.1:0-15282 GCA_964616355.1 uncultured Nitrospira sp. | reverse complement strand
GTCGCTCAGGCCGAGCGCGACGGCGATTTCCTTGTTGGTCCGCCCTTCGGCCACCAGGGCCAGGACCCGTTGCTCCTGGGGCGACAGGGCCTCGCCCTTCGGTTCGGCGGCAGCGAGGGCTTTCACTCGCGAGAGCACCGGCCCAGTGACGGCGGGATCGAGGACAGACCGACCCTCCGCGACGGTCCGCACCGCCTTGACCAACGCCTCGCCGCTGACCTCCTTCAGCAGGAAGCCGTCGGCGCCGGCCAGGACCGTCGCCAGGACCGCCTCCTCGTCCGCGAAGGAGGTGAGGAAGAGGACCCGGGTGGTCGGGCGCGCCGCCCGGATCTCGCGACAGGCCTCGATCCCGCTCCGGTCAGGCAGCCGGACATCCATCAGGACCACGTCCGGCTTCACGCGAGCCGCCAGGGCCACGGCGTCGGCCGCGGAGCCCGCCTCGCCGACGATCTGGAAGCCACCGGCCTCACCGAACAGCGTCCGGAGCCCCATCCGGAGGACCTCGTGGTCGTCCACCAGCAGCAGCCGGATCGGCTTCGCGTCACGCTGAGGCATGGGTGCGCTCTATCGGTATCTCAAACCGGACGCGGGTCCCCTGGCCAGGCATCGAAGCCACGGTCAACTGCGCGCCGAGCATCCGGGCGCGGGCCGCCATGTTTTTGAGCCCATGCCCCCGTTCGGCGGCAGCGGACGGCTCGAAGCCGCAGCCGTCGTCCTCGACCGTCAGCCGCACGCCCCCGTCGGCCCGGTCGAGCACGATGGTCGCCGAGCGGGCCTGCGCGTGCCTCAGGCTGTTACTTAGCGCCTCGCGCGCGAGATAGACGAGATGCCGCGCCTGTTCGGACGTCAGGTGCGCGGCCGCCGCCGGATCCACCCGCAACGTCAGACGGAGCGCCTCGGCACCTTGCATCGTCCGCACCACCGCGTCGAGGGCTGCCGCCAGGTCCCGGCCCTCCGACGAGGACGGCGCCAGGTCTTCAAGAACTCCCCGGAGCTCGCGGATCACACGTTTGAGCTCGTCCGTCACGCTCGTGAGCTGCCGGACCGTCTCCGCCGGGTTCGTCTCGAGCAGCCGCCGGGAGCGCTCCAGGCCCAGCGTCTGCGCGTAGAGAGACTGAATGATTCCGTCGTGCAGGTCTCGGGCCATCCGCTCGCGCTCCTCGAACAGCCGGCGCAGGTCACGTTCGCTCGCGCGCAGGGTTTCCTCCGCCAGCCGCGTCTGCGCCAGGGCCTGCCGTAAGTCCGACACGGTCCGGACGTAGCCGTGCGCGACGAAGCTGAGGACCAAGAGGTAGGCCGCCAGCCGCAGCCCGTGCCAGAACCACCAGCGGGCGTCCCAGGGCGCCGAGTACATGAACATGAACTCGGCTAGGCCGAACAGAAAGGCCAGACAGGCCAACAGGGCTTCCTCCGGCCGGCCGGAGAGTCGGTACTCGCGGAACAGCCGCGTCGCCGCCAGGGCGAACAGCAGGCAGGCCAGGCTCGTCGGCGCCACGGCGGTGGGCGTAAACTCGCCGTTCCGCGTCATCGTGGGGAGCGCGTCGGGAACGGCGAGGACCCATCCCCCGACCGCGGCGGCGCCGGCGGTGATCGCCCAGGGCCGCAGGGTGCAACGGAGGGAACCAGCAGGCGCGGCCGTGAGCCAGGTGAGGGCGAACCCAAGCCCGCCGATCAGGCTGGCGGCGCCGCGGAGCAGGATGAGTCCATTGCCCGGAGGAGCCACGGCGTGGAACTCTTCCAGCAACCCCATGCCCAAAAACCCGGAGGCGAGCGCGCGGTATTTCCAGCCGCCGGACTCGGCGGGCCGCTGATAGAGCACCATCGCCATGGCGACGCTGGCCAAGCCGCCGAGCGCCTCCATGGCCGAATGCAGCGCCGGCTGGTACCAGCTCACGTCCGGTGCAAGCCGCTCCAGGGCGAGGCTGGTCCCCAGCGCCGCGACCGCGCTGCCGGTCATCAGAAGCAGGACGAGGGGGGGGGCGGCGTCAGGGTCACAGGGAGAACGGTACGCCCGTCGCCTGAACAAGATCAAGACCGGGCGCCGCCCGGGGCGCACCCTCCGTGCGGAGAGCCCCGGATCAGTTGAGCTTGGGTCCGAGGGTGGTGGAGAGTTCGGAGGGAAGCGCCAGGATCAGCGCCGGCCGATTCGCCTCGTCCGTATGCACGAGGGCCGCGATGAGGCACACCTGCGGGATCGGCTCGGGCAGGAAGGTGAGGAGCGCCGGGAACTGACTGACGACGGGCAGCCCGGGCAGCCGGACCAGGTGGAGCCGCAGCGCCATCAGCAGGTCGCGCACGCGCAACGGGTGCTCGTCCTCGGGGATGGAGTGCGAGACGGTGATACCAGCTTCCCACAGGGGCCGGCTGATGCCGACCGGGAGCCTCAGTCCCAGCGCGGCGGCCTGCTCGCTCACGTCCACCAGAAAGCCGGCCGCGATCGCGTCCGCGCGCGAGGCGAGCTGAGGCGTGGCCATCGCGTCCGCAGGGCCGCCGGCGGCGCCGTCGTCCGCGTCCCGCGCTCCGAGCGGGGCGGTGGGCCCGGCCGACCCGCTGGGGGTCGCCTCCGGAGAGCCGAGCGCCTCGGAGAGTCCCTCAGCCGTCACCGGAGCCTGAGCGCCCATGGCCTTGAGGAGCCCTTCGTAGACCGCCTTTGCCCGCCCTGTCCAGGAGGGGTCCAGCGGAAGCCCGCGGAAGGCCGCCTCGGCAGCCTTCCGTTCGTCGTGGGTCAACTCGCGCGGATGCATACTCCATAGGTAGGCTCGAATGGGCGGATGTCAACTGGGCTGGACAGGCGCCTAACGTCGGGGATCCTCGACCGGCCGGCTGTTGAGCGACACCCGGTGACGCGAGTAGGATAATCGGCGACGACGAACGGAGAGCAACGATGACCCCCCGGCGCCGATGCCGCGCCGTGATCCTGCTGGCCCTGGTTGTCCAGGGAACGCTCGGAGCCGCGTCAGCGCTTGCCGGTCCCGAGCCCCCGGGACTCGGCTCGATTGACTTCCCCACCTCGGGCTCGCCCGAGGCGCAGCGCCACTTTCTCCGCGGGGTAGGGGCGCTCCATTCCTTCTGGTACGAGGAGGCGCTGAAGGCCTTCCGGGAGGCCACGCGGGCCGACCCGGGGTTTGCCATGGGCTACTGGGGCGAGGCGATGGCGCACCACCATCCGGTGTGGCGGGAGCAAGACACCGAGGCCGGGCGGGCGGTGCTGGCCCGCATCCCGAACACGGACGGGATCTCCGAGCGCGAGCGCGCCTACGTGGAGGCGGTGCGGATCCTTTACGGCGAAGGGCCGCCGGAGGCGCGGGACAAGGCGTACGCGGAAGCCATGGAGCGCCTCGCGGCGCGGTATCCCGACGACCTCGAGGCCGCCTGCTTCTACGCGCTCGCCCTGCTCGGCATCGCCAAGCAGCCGGACGAGGGGCTGCGGACGCGGCTCAAGGCCGGCGCGGTCGCGCTCGAGGTCTTTCGCCGGAACCCTCGGCACCCCTGCGGCGCCCATTACGCCATCCATGCCTTCGACGACCCCGACCACGCGATCCTGGCCCTCCCGGCCGCAAAGCGGTACGCCGCGATCGCCCCCGCGGCGCACCACGCGCAGCACATGCCCGCCCACATCTTCCTCCAGCTTGGCCTGTGGCCGCAGGCCGCGGCCTCGAACAAGGCCGGCTGGGAGGCGTCGAAGGACTGGGTGGCGCGCGAGGGGCTGACCGTGAACCTCCGCGACTATCACAGCCTCCACTGGTTGACCTACGTGTATCTCCAGCAGGGCCGCTACCGGGAAGCCGAGGCGCTGCTCGCCGAGAAGCGGCGGGACATGGCAGCGTTTCCCGATCCGTCCCAGGCGATGGGGTTCGGGTTCCAGCGGGACGTGACCCGGAACTACGACGAGATGGCCGCAGCCTTCGTGGTGGAAACCGAGCGGTGGGAGCTGGCCCCGGCCCTGTGGGACGAGGCGGTCCAGGCGACGGACGCCGCCGGCGCGCTCCCTGTCTTCACGCTCGGCCTCGCTGCGGCGATGCGCGGCGAGGCCGACGCCGAGCGCGCCGTCGCGCGGCTCCGCGCGCTGCGGGTGCAGCAACCCGCCAAGGAGTCCGCCAGGCGGGGCGATAAGGCGAAGCTGCTGGAGATCCGCGAGCTGGAGGTGCAGGCGGTCGCGCTGGCCTCACAGGGCCGGAACGACGAGGCCCTGGCCCTCATGCAGCAGGCGGTCGGGATCGAAGAGTCGCTCCCCCCACCAGCCGGCCCGCCCGACACCATCAAGCCGCCGCACGAGCTGCTCGGCGAGCTGCTGGTCCGCTCCGGGCGGCCGCAGGAGGCGGCTCGGCAATTCGCCATGTCGCTGAAGCGGCACCCCAACCGCGCCCGCTCGCTCCTCGGGGCCGCGCGGGCCGCCGCGAAGAGCGGGGACTGTGCCGGCGCGGCCGCCGCGTACGCGAAGTTCCTGGATATCTGGTCCGGGGCGGACCCGGACCGCCCGGAGCTCCCAGAAGCGCGCGCCGTCGCGACCGGGCACCGAGCGGTTACGGTTCCCCCTTCCCCGTGAGCACCGCGTGCACCTTGCTCGCCAGGTCCTGCGGAGCGAAGGGCTTGGCCAGGAACGGCGCGCCGGGCTCCTTCAGGAAGAACGTGTCGTCGGTGTAGCCGGAGATGTAGAGGATCCGCAAGCCGGGCCGCGCCTCCGCCACCCGCGCCGCCACCTCGCGCCCATTCATTCCTGGCATCACGATGTCGGTCAGCAGGAGATGGATGGGGCCCGGATGCTCCCGGCAGATCCGCAGCGCCTCCTCCCCGTTGGGTGCCGGGAGCACCTGGTAGCCATAGGTCTCCAGAATCTCCTGGGCGATGGTCCGGACGGGGTCCTCATCCTCCACGAGCAACACGGTGCCGGCGCCGCGGAAGTCTTCCTCGGCGGGCAGTGGCGGCCGCACCGCCTCCGCGGGGCCTTCGGCGCGGGGCAGGTAGATCTCGAAGGTCGTGCCCTGGCCGACCGTGCTGGACACCCGGATCGCCCCGCGGCTCTGCTCGACGATCCCATAGACGGTGGCCAGCCCCAGGCCCGTGCCCTTGCCCCGCTCCTTTGTCGTAAAGAACGGGTCGAAGATGCGGGCCAGCGTGTGAGAGTCCATCCCGTGGCCGGTGTCGCTCACGGTCAGCAGGACATAGGGGCCGGGGGGCACGGGCCCGCTCGCGGCGAGCACCGGCTCGGCCAGCTCGACGTTCCGCGTCACGATGTTGAGCCGGCCGCCTGCGGGCATCGCGTCCCGCGCGTTGATCGTGAGGTTCATGATCACCTGCTCGATCTGGCCCGGATCGGCCTTCACCGGCCAGAGGTCGGGCCCGAGCGATGTGCCCAGCGTGATGTGCTCGCCGATCAGCCGCCGGAGCATCTCCCCCAGGTTGGCGAGCACGGCGTTCACGTCCAGGATGGTCGGCGCCAGCACTTGCTGCCGGCTGAAGGCCAGGAGCTGCTGGGTGAGCGAAGACGCGCGCTCGCCGGCCTGACGGATGCGCGCCAGCCTCGCCGCCATCGGATCGTCCGGCGACAAGCGGCGCAGCATCAGCTCGGTCACCCCGAGGATAACGGACAGGAGATTGTTGAAGTCGTGCGCGACGCCCCCGGCCAGCCGCCCCAACGCCTCCATTTTCTGGGATTGGCGGAGCTGCTCCTCCAGCCGCCGCCGCTCAGTGACGTCATTGCCGAACCCGATGATCTCGACGAGCCGGCCAGCCTCGTCGGACCGGCTGATCGTGGTCCAGAGGATCGTCCGGCGCTCGCCTGACTTCGCCCTCAGGACCATCTCGTAGTCCCGGACGTCCCCATGCTCCAGCGCCTCGAACAGCGCCTCCACCTGGCGGTAGGCCTCGCCCGGGTAGAACGTCCGCCACCAACTGCGGCCGACCAGCTCTTCGGCAGAGTAGCCGCCCACCCGCTCGCCCGCCGGGTTGACGAAGGTCGTCGCCCCGTCCGGGGCGATGCCGCAAATGACGGCGGGCGAGTGCGCGACGATGCGGATGACCTCATCCAGCTCGGCGCGCAGCCGTGCTTCTGCGGTACGCCGTTCCGCCACCTCGGCGCGCAGCCCGTCAAGGGCCGCCGACAGCGCCTGCGCGCGGCCTTCCGCCTCCTGCCGCATCCGGCGTTGCCGCACGAGTGCGAGCAGCGCCGCGACGCCCAAGAGGACCGCGAGCGCCGCGACGAGTGCACTGGGGAGAGCCCCGCTCGTCATCAGCCAGCCATACAGGGACGCACGTGACGGGACGGCGTTCTACGTCCGTCCGGCGCCTAGCCTACTGAGGCCGCCGGGCCCGGTCAAGCCTCGCGGCCCCAGTGGCAATTGTCGCCGCAATCCTCTACACTCTGTCGCCGTCGGCCCTCCCCGTGCGAAACCGCAGGGCCGCACCCTCGCGCCGATGCGACCCGAGGCGATAGCATCCGAGCAGCACCTCCTGGACCGACTCCAGCGGGCCGACTCCTGGATCCGCGCCGCCTCCGGTCTGCGGCCGGACCAGAAGCACGAGGCCTTCATCTTCCTCTCCATCGCGTTGAACTGCCTCTACGGCCGGCGCCAGTACGAAGGGGACGAGACGCGGATCGGGGAAGACCTGGAGGTATTCCTCACGAAAATCCAGGCGTTACATGAGAAGGACCGGGAGCGGGGCGGCTCGCTGCTGACGGCAGCCACCGCGGCCTGCCGGAAGGAGGGCGCCGCGCTGATCCGGGACAAGTTCCTGGTGAACCGGTACTGGCGCGGCGAGCAGCCGCCCGCCGAGCTCCAGGACCGGCTGAACCGCGACGCCGCCCTGGCACTGACCCGGCTCGGCGAGGGGTCCTCTCGCGAATTTCTGGCTCTGGTCTTCCGCCGGATCGCCGTCCTGCGGAACCAGATCATGCACGGGTGCGCCACGTACGGCCCGCGGTCCTTCGGCCGGGCCTCGCTCGACAAGGGGTTGCGAGTCCTGCGCGTGATGGTCCCGGCCTTCTACCAGCTCATCTCGCGGCACGGCCAGGCGGTCAAGTGGGAGCCCGTCCCCTATCCGCGCTGGGGCTCGCCCCATCACCCCCACCGGTGAGCCGCAGGACGCCGGGGCAGCCCGAGCACGAGCCGCACGACGCTATGGCGAAGGTCCGTTCCGTTCTGCTCGTCGCCGTCCAGTTCGGGAGCCTCGCCCTACTCCTGCTGTCGGGCCCGCTCCTTCCGGCGGGCACGGCGCTCCGCGCGCTGCTCCTCGCCGGCGTGCTCCTCGGGCTCTGGGCAGTTGCGACGATGGACCGGCGCTCGCTCACGGTATGGCCGGACGTCCGGCCGGGTGGCTCGCTCGCGACCAGCGGGCCGTACCGCTACATCCGGCATCCCATGTACGCAGCGGTGCTCGTGGCGGCGCTGGCGCTCGTGCTGGACCACCCGTCGGTCGCACGCCTCCTCGCCTGGGCCGTCCTGCTCGCCGACCTGCTCGTCAAGCTCCACTACGAGGAGCGGCTGCTGGCCGAGCGCTTCCCGGAGTACCGCGACTACTGCGCCCGGACGGCGCGGCTGATCCCGTTCCTGTTCTAGCTCGGGCTAGGACTTCCCCTTGCCGGGCGTCTCGCACTCCTCGCGCCTCCAGTCCTTCAAGACCTTGTCCGGCGAGAAGGTCAGGATATAGCGCATGCAATGCAGCTTCTGCCCCTTGGTGTCTCCACCTTTGCCGATCAAGGCGGCCGCCTGGTTGCCCAGCTCCGCCGCCGGGCGGACGATGCTGTCCATGCTGTAGGGGTTCTTTTCGCTGTCCGTGAGCACGAACCGATAGGTCCAGACTGACTCCCCGCTCAGCAGGGACTCCTTAGCGCTGTGGGGCGGGCCGAACTTTTCCTTCACCTGGTCCTTGGTGACCTTGTTCAGGCCGTCGTCGAGAAATTCGTCGCGCCAGTGCGCGCAGGCCGCCAGCACCAGGCAGGCGGCCACCAGCCCCAACCACCCGATCGTCTTGCTCGCCCGCATTTCCGGCCTCCCCTGACTTGGCTCCCCTCGCGATTCCGTTGCCCACAGTACCGCGAACCGCCCCGGCTGTCCACTGCCGCCGGCCCCGTCAGGAGCCGAATCCGTCGCCGCCCGGCGCCGCGGCCCGCTCGAAATAGTCCTTGATCGCGAGCATCGCGCGACAGTCATCCTCGTTGTACCGCAGGATGCGCATCAGTGCCGCCTCGTTGGACGGGTCGGCCAGGTACTCGTTGTACCAGGCAATCGAGTTGGCGCCGGAGGGGTCGGGGTCCCGCCACGAGAAGCCGATCAGCTTGGCGATCTGCTTGATCCCGTAGGAATAGGCGGGCCAGTCCGAGTACTCGACAACCAGTTTTTGGTACAGATCGTATTCGCTCGCCAGATAACGCTCGAAGACGGCCGGGTCGAGCGCGTACCGCTCCATCAGCCGCCGGAGCGTCGTCCGCTCCTTGTGCGAGTACACGTAGTACACGTCGTCCTCGGCGGCGGCGAGGAAAGCCCAGAAGGCGCGCGCTGCGGTCTCCTCCTCTTCGGGCCGGCGGGCCAGGACGGAGTCGAAGCGCGGCTCCCCGTCGCGGTCCTTGATCAGCAGGCCGAACAGGTAGGTGACCCCGCGCGTCGGATCGTCCTCGATGTCGAAGAAGACCTCGCGCGCCTTCCTGGGAAAGCGGTAGCCGGGCCGGATCTGGGGCTGGCCGGCCAGGCGCACTTGCGCCCGGGTCTTCATCCGCCGGAGCGATTTCTCCCCCAGCCCTGCGATCCGCTTCCCCGGGGCGAGATACGCGGCCACGTCCATCCTCGCAATGTCCTCGATGGTGCGCAACCCCGCCGCCTTGAGTTGAAACTTCTGCCGGCCGACGAAGAAGAGGCCAGTGGGATCGGACTGGTCGGTCACCCAGCGCTCGCACTTCCGGAGCCAGGGGCAGAGCTGACAGTGGCTGCCGAGCACGGGCTCGGAGGTCTCCGTCCCCGCCGTGAGCCGGCGCGCCGCGGCGAGCGCCTGCTCGAAGTCCGCCTGGAAGGCCGCGGGATCGAATTCCTCGACCTGCTTGTCCACGTTGATGATCCGCGCGAAGGGCGGCAGCGCGCCCTGGATCCGCTCGAGCAGCATCCGGTAGAACAGCACCTGGAATGCGTAGGGCTCCTTGAACTTGGTCCGTTTCCCGTCCCGCTCCTCCCATCCCTTGCCCGCCTTGATGTCAATCGGCTCGTAGAGGTAGGGCCCGAGCTTCGAAGGCATGCCCTCGTGCTTGAGCAGGAGGTCAGGCCGGCCGAGGTCGGCGCCGTCTCGCAGGCAGCCCTGGTAGATCAACGGGGCCCCCTCGGCCATCAGCCGGCGCGTCTCCCGCCAGGCCTCGTCAACGGGAAGCGCCTGGAGGTCCGCCACCGGGAGGTCGCCGAGCGAGGCGAGGTACTCGCGCTCGATCTGGAGCCCGAGCTCCCAGAGCAGCTTGACGAAGGAGCTGACCTCGCTCTTTTCGGCTGGGTCGCCGTTGGCGTCGAGGTAGACGCGATGCGCGCATTTCGTGAGGTTGTACAGGGCCTGAGCGGTGAGCGTCATCGTGCTGCGCCCGCGTGCCGGCCCGCCTACTCCTGGCAGCCGCCCGTCCAGCCGTTTGCGGCCGACGCCTCGTCCCACCGCTCCGGCGGGCAGAAGGCGCGCGCGACCGCGTGCGTGGTGAGGATATCGAGCCCGTAGGTCGGGGTCGGGGCCGGCCGCGACCAGCGGGCCGTGCCGAGGAAATAGACTTCGCCGGTCTCCACGCCGACCACGCGGAAGAGCACGCGGATGTCGTACCCGTCCGTGAAGCCGGAGACCGGCTGGCTCTCCGTCTGGAGAAAGGCGACGAGCTGGGCCCCCACGAGCTTCCCGACACCGATCTCGTCGGCCAGGCGCTCATCTCCGTACCGCAACAGGGTCTTCTGCTCGTCGAGCAGGGCCTGCAGATGCTCCCGTTCGACCACCGGGTAGCCCAGCTTGAGCAGCACGCCCTTGGCGATGATGCGCGCCTCGTCCGAGCCGGGCCCCTGCACGTCCTTAACCCAAATCCCGCCGGTGAGCGGCTTCTCGAACTTCCGATAGGTGCCGGTCGTCTCCGCGTACATGATGTGCATGTCCGGATGCTCCCGGATCGGCGTTCGCGGCGGCGCGTCCGCGCAGCCCGCCACAAACACCCCCAGCAGGACCGGCCCCCACCAGCGCAGCCGCGGCATCGGCATGATCACGAGGTCCCCCCCTGGCGCTCCTGCGGCCCCCCGGCCCGGCTTGCTTATACCACAGTTCGGCCATCGCCGTTCGCCGGGGGTGGATTCGCGCGGGCCGCTGGGCTACACTGGGCTCCTGGTCATCCCGTATCCAGAGAGGTTCCCATGATCATCGGCATCGTCGCAGGAGCGTTGTTCCTCGGATTCTTTCCGGTCAGCGCCGCAGCCTTCATGCAGACCCGCGAGCTGACCGAGGCGGACCAACAACGCCTGAGCCAGGCCAGGACCATCGCCGTCGAGGTCGAGTCCTCGACGTGGCGCTCGCGCGGGCGGGTCTCCTTTGCGGTCATGCCTTCGGTACGAGCCAAGCTCCGCGCCGCCGGCTTCACCGTCGTCCAGCGCGAGGGCGAGCCGCACGACCTGACCCTGAAGGTCGCCTACCGTGAGGAGCGCGGCCGGCAGTTCCGAGCCGATCTGTACGAGACCGACATCCGCTGTGCGATCAGCCTGACGCACCCGACGCTCGGCGTCCTGCTCCTGGTACGGATCGAGGAATCCTCCAGCGACGAGGGCCTTACCAACGCCCCCTATGTGGATGTGCTCCACAAGGTCGAGAGCAACCCGTACTTCTATTTTCTGGGCGATCTCATCAAAGGATTTCTCGCGACCCGGCGGGACGCCGGAGCCACGTTGATCGCTGGGGCCGAGCGCTTGGGCGACGACGAGGATCTGCGGCGGTATCCCTACGCGGACACCGCCGCGGAGACGGGCGACATGCTGGCCGGGCCGGAGCTGCTCTATGGCGTACAGGCGCTGGCGCGCACGGCCCGCGAGCTGGGCGTGCTCCGGGAGGCACGGGCGGTACCGGTGCTGGCGAAGCTGCTGGAGTATCCTGATGACCGGATCCGGCTGAGCGCGGCCATGGCGCTCGGGCAGCTTCAGAGCCCGGCGGCGCGGACGTCGCTCGAGCGGGCCGCCGCGCATGACAGGGACCGCGCGGTCCGCGCCGCGGCGGCCGAGGCGCTCGCCCGGCTCCCGGCCCACACGCTGGCGCCGTGAGGCCGCGGCGCCCTGGGGGACGGGGTGGGTGGACTCCCCGCCGTGGTTCCGCTAGAATCCGCCGCCATGCCCGACGCGCCCGGCCCGCCTGACTCCCCCGCACCCAGCCCGGACACCTCGCACTCGGTCGCCACCGCGGCGGGCCTCATCGGGGTGGCCACGTTGTCCAGCCGCGTGCTTGGCTTTGCCCGGGACATGGTCCTCGCCCGTCTCTTCGGCGCGACGCCGGCCGCCGACGCGTTCTTCGTCGCCTACCGCATCCCGAACCTGCTCCGCGAACTGTTCGCCGAAGGCTCCATGTCTTCCGCGTTCATCCCGGTCTTCACCGAATACCATACGCTCCGGACGAAGCGGGACGCCTGGGAGCTCGCGAGCGCCGTGTTCACGACCCTGCTCACGCTGCTGACCCTCGTCACGGTGCTGGGCATCGCGGCCGCGCCTGCCCTCGTCTGGGTGCTAGCCCCCGGCTTTCACGAGGATCCCGCTAGGCTGGAGCTGACGACGCTCCTGACCCAGCTCATGTTCCCCTACCTCCTGTGCATCAGCCTGGCGGCGCTGGCCATGGGCATCCTGAACTCGGTGCGGGCCTTCGCGGCCCCCGCCTTCTCGCCCGTGCTGTTCAACGTCTGCATCATCGGGTTCGCGCTCTTCCTGTCGCCGCGGCTCCCGGAGCCCATCTTCGGCGTCGCCGCGGGCGTCGTGGTCGGTGGGCTGGTCCAGTTCCTCATCCAGCTCCCCGGCCTGCGCCGGCGCGGATTGCTGTTCGGCTGGCGGTTCGCGCCCGGCCATCCCGGCGTGCGGCGAATCGGGACCCTGCTCGTGCCATCCCTCCTCGGGATGTCCGTCACGCAGGTCAACATCACGGTGAGCACGATCCTCGCCTCCTTTTTCGCCGGCGGCCCGACCTATCTGTTCTACGGGATGCGGCTCATCCAGTTTCCCCTCGGCATCTTCGGCGTGGCGCTCGCGACGGCCATCCTGCCGACGCTTTCGACCCAGGCCGCGAAAGGGTCGCTGGAGGAACTGCGGGGGACCCTGGCGTTCGGGCTCCGCATGATCCTGTTCATCATCCTGCCCTCCATGCTCGGGCTGATCCTGCTGCGGTACCCGATCGTCCACCTGTTCTTCGAGCACGGGACCTTCGTGGCCGCCGACACGGCCGCGACCGCGACCGCGCTCCTCTGCTACGCCGTGGGGCTCTGGGCGTTCGCCGGTGTGCGGATCATCGTCGCGGCCTTCTACTCGATGCAGGACACGCGGACGCCCGCGGTCGCGGCCGCGATCGCGGTCGCCGGCAACCTCCTGCTGTCGCTGCTCCTGATGGGACCGCTCCAGTACGCCGGATTGGCGCTGGCCACGGCGCTCGCCGCGATGCTCAACGGTGGCATCCTGGTCGCGGTGCTCCACCGGCGGCTAGGCGGCGTGGACTGGCGGGCGATCGGCCGGTCGGCGATGCGCAGCCTCCTGGCCGCGGCCCCGATCGTGATCGCCGCCGGCTGGGTGGCAGACGCGCAGGTATGGGCGCGCGAAGGCGACTGGCTCGCGAAGACCGTGATGTTGTTCGTCGGGGTCGGCCTCAGCATGACCGGGTATTTCGGGGTGCATGCGCTCCTGCGCTCCGAGGAGCTGGACGTGGTCTGGAACCTGGTGAAGAGGAAGATCGGGCGCGAGCCCACAGGCGAGGGGCGAGGGGTATGATTCGGAGCAGAGGCGTGAGGGCAGGTGGCAAGAAGAACCCGAGGCCTGCTCCCGCAGCGGAACGTCTCGGCACGGATCCACCTCCCGCCGCACGCCCCGTACCACGAGCCTGGGCGATCTTCAAGACCGACTGGGGCTGGATGGGACTGGCCGCCTCGGCCCGCGGAATCTGCACCGTCGTCTTGCCCAAGGCTTCGCGGCGGGCGGCGGAGGGGGCGCTGGGCCTCTCCTGCGTCGCTGGGCCTGCGGCGGGCGGGGACGCCGGGCCGTCGAGCTCGATCGAGGAGGCCCGGCGCCAGATCCTGGAGTTTCTGGCCGGACGCCGCTGCGCCCTCGAGTTTCCGACTGACCTGTCCGGCGGCACGCCGTTCCAGCGGCGCGTCTGGCGGGCGATCCAGGCGATTCCGTACGGCCGGGTGCGCGCGTACGGGTGGGTGGCGACCCGGGTCGGCGGTGCGCGCTACGCCCGCGCGGTGGGCCTGGCCCTCGGTGCCAACCCCGTCCCGCTCGTCGTGCCCTGCCATCGGGTGGTCGCAGCGGACGGCTCGCTCGGTGGCTTCTCCGGGGGGCTTCAGACCAAGCGCCGCCTGCTCGAGCTGGAAGGCACGCTCCGCCAACTGCGCCGAGTCCCGGGGCGATGGTCCCCGTGACCAGGCTCCATCATCCATGAGCCATCGGTCCTCTCGATGAAAGCGGTGATCCAGCGCGTCACGGAGGCCGCGGTCGAGGTGGACGGGGAGATCGTCGGCCGGATCGGCCACGGGCTCCTCGTGTTGGTCGGCGTGGCCAAGGGGGACACGCCGACCGACGTCGCCTGGATGGTCGAGAAGCTGGCGACGCTGCGCATCTTCAGCGACGCCCAGGGGAAGATGAACCGCTCGATCGCCGACGTCGGCGGCGCCCTGCTGGTGGTCTCGCAGTTCACGCTGCTCGGCGACACGAGCAAGGGGCGCCGGCCCGGTTTCGATCACGCGGCGGCCCCGGATCAGGCCCGGGCCCTCTACGAGCGGGTTGTGGTCGGGCTCAAAGCCCGGGGCCTGCCGGTCGAGACCGGCCGGTTCGGCGCGGTCATGCGCGTTTCGCTCGTCAACGACGGCCCCGTCACGTTGATCCTGGACAGCCGTGGGGGGCCGGAGGAAGGAGCCGGTTAAGCTCGGTTGCGGCCTCGCCGATACAGGATATCATCCGTGGCCGCGCCGGGCGGCCGCGGTTGCCGCGAGTCGCTCAGCGGAGGACCCTGGGCCGGCTTGCCTTCACCGGTGTGCGCTGGCATACTGAGTCGACGATCTGTGGCGGGAGGTGGACATGGACGTCGAGATCCCCGAGCATCACCCGTTACGCCGGCTGTTCGGCACCCTGACCGAACGGAGCTTTACCGAGAAGCTCGGCTGGCCCGACCTCAAGGTGACGGAATACGTCTCCAACCTCCTGGTGCGGTTCACGCACGTGGACGAGCTGTACCGAATCCGGAACGCCCGGGGGAAACCGGTGGACACGGTGGCGGAGCTCCTGTACGAGTCCGAAGTGCTCCTCGACGCCCACACCTTCGAGCGCGAGCGCGACGTCCACCGGCACATCGGCGACTTCACGCTCTTCATGGCCGGCCTCTTTCCCGAGTATCTGCGGCGGCTCAAGACCTCGGGCCTGATCTACCACAAGGACTTTCTCGTGGACTACGTGAAGACCGGCAAGCGCTCCTACGGCATCGTGGCGCGCTTCGAGGCCGCAGGGGCCAGCGACGACCTGCCGCTCTTCCGGAAACTGTCGGACAACTTCGAGCTCTGCGTGACCGGGCTCGGCTTCGTCCGGTCCGACCTGGACCGTCTGCAGGATCCGACCTACCGGAAGGCCAAGGACCTCCTGCTCAATTAATCCCCCTTGAGACAGGACTCTCCGATCATCCTGGTCCACGGCGGCGCGGGTGCACGGCCGATGACGGCGGCCCAGGCCGCCTGTCTGGCCGATGCGCTCGCCGCCGGGCACGCACGGCTGCGGCGCGGCGCTGCCGCGCTGGACGCGGTCGAGGCCGCAATTCGCCTCCTCGAGGGCTCCGGCCTCTTCAACGCCGGCACGGGATCCCGCCTGCAACTCGATGGGGCGCGGCGCATGGATGCCGCCCTCATGGAAGGCCGCACGCTCCGGGCCGGGGCGGTCGCGGGCATCGAGCGCGTGCGCCATCCGATCACCGCCGCACGCTTGGTGATGGAGCGGACCGACCATGTCCTGCTGGTCGGGGAGCCCGCCACGCGCTTCGCGCTGCGGCAGCAGCTCGAGCGGCAACCCCCGCCGACGCCGGCCCAACGCCGCGCCGCGCGCGCTGAGGCCCGCGCGCTGGGGG
>CAZTUO010000040.1:9030-15539 GCA_964616355.1 uncultured Nitrospira sp. | reverse complement strand
CGGCGGCGGAGGGGGCGGGGCCATTGTCCTGGCCTCGTCCACCAAGATTACCCTGACCGGTACGATCACGGCCAACGGCGGAGGCGGGGGCGACAATAGCTTTGCTGGCACCGGGTTCTGCGGCGGGGGCGGGAGCGGGGGGGCCATCCGTCTCGTCGCGCCGCAGATCACGGGCTCCGGTGGCTCGCTCCAAGCCGCCGGTGGAGTCTCTTCGTTTGGAACGTTTGGCTGCACGACGCCGGCCGGGGGCGGGAGGATCCGCATCGAAGCCTTCAGCGTCGCCGGGCTGAGCGTCAGCCAAAACCCAACGGCCTCCTTCTCCACCACGCCCAGCCCCGTCACGCCCACGAGCACGCCCGCGTTGATCAACCTGCCGACCCTGACCATCAGCGCGGTCGGCGGGGTCGCGGTCCCGAGCGCCCCCACAGGTTCCTACGGAACAGCGGACGTCTCGCTCCCGCCCAAGGCGACCAATCCCGTGCCAGTCACCTTGACGCTCGCCAACGTCCCGCTGCCCGTGCCGTTTACCCTGAAGCTGCTCCCGCAGTTCGGCGCGGCCACGACCGTCACCGGAACGTTCACCAGCACGACTGCCACGGTCAGCGTCACGTTTCCCCGGGGCGCGGTGAGCGTGCTCAACGCCTTCGCCAGCTATACCCTGCCGGCGACGACCGCCGCGCTGTTCCCCCTCATTGACGGCAAGCCGGTGGAGCAGGTGCTGGTCGCGGCCGGCGGCGGGCCCTCCACGCTCACGCTGGTCACGCGATCGGGGAAAGAGATCCCGCTAGCGCAGCTTCCGCCGGAGGAGCAGCTCGCGGTGGCAAGGGGCTGGGCGATCGCGCAGGAGATCCGATGAGGAGCGAAGGCGGCGGGCCGGCCTCATCGCCGCCGCCCCTGTCAGCAGTCTTCCCCTCATGGCTGGTTCCTCCTTGCTTTGTGGTGGCTAGGCCTTCACCGTGATGAAGAGCGAGCCCCCGCGCCGGCTGACCAGCAGGAGCGCGGGTTGGTCCTTCTTCAGCGCTGTCGCGGCCCGCTCGAAGTCGCGGACGGTCTTGACCGGCTGCCGGTTGACCTCGCGGATCACGTCGCCGGGGACGAGCCCCGCCTCGGCAGCCGGGCTCTCCGGGTCCACGTTCACGACCACGACGCCGGCGGCCTGGCCCGACAGGCCCAGCTCCCGGGCCAGCCGGCGCTCGAGGGCCTGGACCTCGATGCCGACCAGCGCGGAGCCGACTTCTCCGTCGGAGAGGTTCGCCACGCTGGCGGGCCCGGGCTGCTCGCCGATCGTGACGGTCAGCTCGCGCACCCGCCCCTCGCGGAGCACCGTGAGCCTCACCTTGGCGCCCACCTTCGTGCCCGTGACCGCGCGCTGCAGGGCGATCGGATCCGCCACGGGCTTGCCGTCGTACTCGACGATGATGTCGCCCTGCCGGAGGCCCGCCTCGGCGGCCGGGCTCGCCTCGTGCACGTCGCTCACGAGCGCGCCCTGGGCCTCCTTGAGCCCGAAGGACTTGGCCAGGTCCGGCGTCAGGTCCTGGATGGCCACCCCCAGGTACCCGCGGACCACCGTGCCGGTCGCGATCAGGCTTTCGGCGACCGGCTTGGCCATACTCGCCGGCACCGCGAACCCGACCCCCTGGTAGCCACCCGTCCGGGAGAAGATCGCCGTGTTAATGCCGACCAGCTCGCCCCTCGTGTTGACCAGGGCGCCGCCCGAATTGCCGGGATTCACCGCCGCGTCCGTCTGGATGAAGTCCTCGTACTGCGTGATCCCCATGCGGCCGCGGCCCAGCGCGCTCACGATGCCGAGCGTGACCGTCGAGTTCAGCTCGAAGGGGTTGCCGACGGCCAGGACGTATTCGCCCACCTGGAGCTTCGCGGAGTCGCCCCAGGGGATAAAAGGGAGGTCGCGCGCGTCCACCTTGACGACCGCGAGGTCGGTCTTCGGGTCGGCGCCAACGACCTTCCCGGTGAACTCCCGCTTGTCCGGGAGCGCCACACGCACTTCGCGTGCGCCCTCGACCACGTGGTGATTGGTGACGATGTACCCATCCGGCGAGATGATGACCCCGGAGCCCATCCCGCCGCCGCGCGGCCCGTCACCTCGAGGGCCGAAGGGCAGGTCTGGGAAGCCGAACCGGCGGTCCATCGGGTCCTCCCGATCCCGCTGGCCGAACGGAGCAAGGCCGCGCCGCTCGCGCGGCGTCGTGATATTGACCACCGCCGGCGTCACCGCCTTGGCGATCTCGGGAAACCCCGCCGCGGCTGGCTGGCTGACCGGCGGCGCGGGATTTGCCGGCAGGATCGCGGCGGCGACGGCGGACGGTGGCGCGTTGTCAAGCTGTCCGGTGGCGAACCAGAGCGGACCGGCGATGAGCAGGGCGGCCGCCACCGAGACCGCCACTGCCAACCTCATGCGAACGATTCGTGCGCGCATCGTGTGTCCTCCATTCCACGCTTGCCTGGACCAGCACGCTGCAACCCAAGCGCGCCGGATCCGCACCTCCAGGGAAGCTTAGTGCTCTTCTGCGATCCACGCCTGCCCTACGGCGACCACTGAGCTTCAGATGGGGTCGCCGCAGTCGGACCAGCGTCCTGCTCAAGGACCCTAGCAAGCGAAGATGAGGGGGCAATTAGCGCGGGATTAAAAGGTTCTAAGCCGCGAGCGGCAGGACGAGCGTGAAGACGGCCCCCTGGCCGAGCACGCTCTGCACCTCGATGCGGCCCCGGTGGGCGTCGGCGATCCAGCGGCAGATGGGGAGTCCGAGCCCCGTACCCTGCTGGGCGTGGGCCCGCGCGTTGTCCGCCCGGAAGAACCGGTCGAAGATGCGTGGCTGCGCCTCCGGCGGGATGCCGATGCCGTGGTCCGTGACCGAGAGCCGCGCCCAGCCTGACTCGCACCGCAGCGCCAGCTCGACCTTGCCGCCGGGATAGGAGTACTTCACCGCGTTGTCCACCAGGTTCAGGAGCAGCTCCCGGAGGCGCAGCTCGTCTCCGACCACGGTACACGGCGCCGTCGCGCCGAGCGTGACCTCGACCTGGCGCTCCTGCCCGAGCACCCCCGCCTGGCGCTGCACCTCCTCCACCAGCGCGTCGAGGCGCACGGGCTGCGCCGCCAGCTTGATCTCGCCCAAGTCGGCGCGGGAGAGCAGGAGCAGCTCGTCCACGATCCGGGTCATCCGGTCAATCTCCTCGAGGCCACTCTCAAGCACCTGGCGGTAGTCCTCGGCGGAGCGCGGGCGGCGGAGCGCCAGCTCGGTCTCGCCCTTCAGGACCGTGAGCGGCGTGCGCAGCTCGTGGGAGGCGTCCGAGGTGAACTGGCGCACCTGGCGGAAGGAGGCCTCCAGCCGCGCGACCATGTGGTTGAAGCTCGCGGCCAGTCGGCCGATCTCGTCGGCGGAGGCCGGCACGGTCAGGCGTTGCGTGAGGTCCCCGCCCGCGATCCGCTCCGCGGCCTGCGTGATCGCCCCCACCGGCCGCAGCGCCTGACCGGCGAGCAGCCACCCGCCCGCCAGCGCCACGATCAGCGCGCCCGGCACGGTGACCAGCAGGATGAAGAGCAGCCGGTTCAGCGCCTCCTCGACCGGCTTCAGGGAGGTGCCGACCTGCACGATGTTGACGAGCGTCCCACCGTGCGCGATCGGGACCGACACCAGCCGGATCGGCGGGCCCTCCTGGAAGCGGGCGGATTCGAAGGTGGTCTTGCCGGCGAACGCCGCCTCCAGCGCGGTCCGGCTCAGCGGGATGTCCCGATGCCCCAGGTTCGCCGACTGGATCGTGATCTTTCCGCTCGGGCCGAAGATCTGGAAGAACTTGTCGAGGACCGCCAGCTCGGGAAAGTCCGCCGAGAGGTCGTCGAAGAGCAGGAAGGGGCCGAACCGCCGCTCCTCGATCGAGCGGATCGCGACCGTCGCCGCCTCCTCCAGCGACCGGTCCACCTGGTCTTTCAACTGGCGCGCCATCACCGCGTAGAGCACCCCGGCGAACAGGACCAGGATAAGCGCGAGCGCGCTCCCGTACCAGAGCGTCAGGCGCAGGCGGAGCGAAAGACGGGAGCCCGCGGTGGATAGGCGATCGCTCATAAACCCGCTCCGAACCCCTAGGCGAGCCGCCGGTGGCTATTCGCCCCCGCTTTTCAACGTGTACCCGCTGCCCCGCACCGTGTGGATGAGCTTGCGCTCGCGCCCGCGGTCGATCTTGTTCCGGAGGTAGCTCACATAGACATCGATCACGTTCGTGAAGGTGTCGAAGTCCAGGTTCCAGACATGCTCGGCGATCATCGGGCGGGTGAGCACGCGGCCCGCGTTGCGCATCAGGTACTCCAGAAGGGCGTACTCCTTCGCGGTCAGCTCGATCCGCTGGCCCCCGCGCGTCACCTCGCGCGTGGCCGGGTTCAGGACCAGGTCGTCCACCTGGAGCAGGCCGGCCGCCTCTCCGGTCCCCCGGCGCAAGAGCGCCCGCACACGCGCGAGCAGCTCCTCGATCGCGAAGGGCTTGGTCAGGTAATCGTCGGCGCCCGCGTCCAGCCCCTTGACCTTCTGATCCACCTGAGAGCGCGCGGTCAGAATCAGGACCGGCGTCCGCACCTTCTCCTTGCGGAGGCGCTCCAGGACCTCCAACCCGGAGAGGCCGGGCAGCATGACGTCCAGGATCACCAGGTCGTAGTGGCCCTGGAGGGCGAGCTCGAGCCCGGTCTTCCCGTCTGCGCAGAGATCCACGGCGTAGCTCTCCTCCTCCAGCGCCCGCCGGATGAAGGAGCCGACCTTGGCTTCGTCCTCCACGACCAGAATGCGCATGAGGAAGCTTGTGGAAAAAGACCCGGGGAGCACCTCTGCGAAATTATACCAGAGGGCGGAACGAGCGCGAGGCCGCCCTCACCTCGGCGGCCAGCGGGTGATCGTCACCGGGGCGTAGGACAGGCGCGGGCCCTCCGGCGACCGGTGCGCGAGCGTGTGCCGCAGCCAGGCGGCATCGTCGCGGTTCGGAAAGTCCGACCGGTAGTGGGCGCCCCGGCTCTCCTCCCGCGCGAGGGCACCGGCCACGATCGTCTCGGCCACGTCCAGCAGCGAGGCCAGCTCCAGCGCCTGGATGAGCTCGGTGTTGAAGATGCGGCCGCGATCCTGCAGGTACACGTGCGCGGCCCGCGCCTTCAGCTCGCGGATCTTTTCGCTCGCGTCCTGCAGGGACTTCTGCGTCCGGAAGATCCCGAGGTTCTGGCTCATGACCTGCCCCAGCTCCTCGCGGACCTGCCAGGGCCGCTCGCGGCCGGTGTGGCTCAGCAGCCGTTTCAGCCGGGCCTCCTCGTCCCGCAGCACGTGCTCCGGCGGCGTGCGGGGGGGGACGCCGGCCGCGTACTGAGCGGCCCGCTGCCCGGCCCGCCGGCCGAAGACGATCGTCTCGAGCAGCGAGTTCCCCCCCAACCGGTTAGCGCCGTGGACGCTCACGCAGGCGCACTCGCCCGCTGCGTAGAGACCCGGCAGCTCGGTCTCGCCCCACTGGTTCGCGCGGATGCCGCCCATCTGATAATGCGCGCCGGGCCGGACGGGGATCGGGCTCTCGATCGGGTCCACACCGGCGAACTCCATCGCCAGCTCCCGGATCTGCGGCAGCCGCTCGAGGATGCGCTGGCGGCCCAGGTGGCGCAGGTCCAGGAGCACGCAGCCGTCCACGCCGCGGCCTTCCAGGATCTCCCGGCCGATCGCGAGGGACACGGTGGACCGGGTGGCCAGCTCCATTTGCTCCGGCGCGTAGCGTTGCATGAACCGCTCGCCGAGCGTGTTGAGCAGATAGCCCCCTTCGCCGCGCGCGCCTTCGGTGATCAGGATTCCGGTGTCCTTGAGCGTCGTGGGGTGGAACTGGACGAACTCCATGTCCTCGAGCGCGACGCCGGCCCGGTAGGCGAGCGCCATGCCGTCGCCGGTGTTAATGACGGCGTTGGTGCTCGTCGAGAAGACGCGCCCGCTGCCGCCCGTGGCCAGGATCACCGCCTTGGCGCCGATCGCGTGGAGGCCCCCGTGCAACAGGTCCCAGGCGACCACGCCGCGGCAGGCGCCCCCGTCCACGATCAGGGCGGTCACGTACCACTCCTCGTAGACGAAGGCCTGCCGCTTGAGGAGCTGCTCGTACAGGACGTGCAGGAGCGCATGGCCCGTGCGGTCGGCGGCGTAACAGGTCCGCACGGCGCCCGCCCCGCCGAAGGGCCGCTGCGCGATGCGGCCGCGTTCGTCCCGGCTGAAGATGACGCCCATCCGCTCCAGCTCCAGGATATCGCCCGGCGCCTCGCGGCACATGGCCCTGATCGCGTCCTGGTCGCCGAGCCACAGCCCGCCCTTGACCGTATCGTAAGCATGCTGCTCCCAGGAATCGTGCTCGCCGAGGGCCGCATTGATGCCGCCCTGCGCCGCCACGGAATGGCTCCGGACCGGATGGACCTTGGAGATCAGCGCGACGTCGAGATGGGCGGGGGCGGCCAGCGCGGCCCGCATGCCGGCCAGGCCGGCGCCGACGAT
>CAZTUO010000040.1:0-8998 GCA_964616355.1 uncultured Nitrospira sp. | reverse complement strand
CCTTCATGGGGCGGGCACAGGGGCGGGGACCGGCGCCCCCCGAAAGCCGGATTGCCCGGCCGGCCGTGGAGCCGTAGCCTCGGGTGGCGGCGGGGCCTCGGCTCTGATCGGGGGCGGCAGGGAGAAGCCCCGAGGGTGCGGGCTGAACTCGGGCAGGACGGGAACCTTGCGGGATCGGGGGCGGCCCCGCGGGTTGTTCATCGGTCCAGACGTCACGGCCTTCATGATGGCGCAAACGTCGGCCGATGGCAAGGGCGGATCGTTTCGGGCATAATAGGGGGCCCCCGTCGCCGCTCACACCAAACGGAAGGAGGTCAACCGGTGACCGAGACGGATCGCAGGCAGCTCCTGAACCCGACCGACAGCTTCGTGCAACGCCACCTGGGCCCCACCGACGCGGATATCCAGGAGATGCTGGCGACGCTCGGCCTCCAGTCGCTGGAGGCGCTGATCGAGGCAACGGTCCCGGGCGACATCCGGCTGCGCCGCCCGCTGGCGCTCGACGCCCGCCTCAGCGAGCACGAGGCCCTCGCCAAGCTGCGGGCCCTGCACGACCGCAACCAGATCTTCCGCTCCTTCATCGGCATGGGCTACTACGACTGCGTGACCCCGCCAGTGATTCAACGCAACATCCTGGAGAATCCCGGCTGGTACACCCAGTACACCCCCTACCAGCCGGAGATCGCGCAGGGCCGGCTCGAGGCGCTGCTCAATTTCCAGACCATGGTGGCCGACCTGACGGGCCTGCCGCTCGCCAACGCGTCCCTGCTCGACGAGGCGACGGCGGCCGCGGAGGCCATGACCATGTGCCTCCGGATCGCGGATCACGAGGCCGGCGGCAGCCGGACCCGGACCGGCTTCTTCGTCGCGGAGGATTGCCATCCGCAAACGATCGCTGTCCTGGAGACCCGGGCGGAGCCGCTGGGCATCCGGCTCCAGGTGGGCCGCCCCGACCGCATCCAGCTCGACGGGCTCTTCGGGCTCCTGCTCCAGTACCCGGCGACCGACGGGGTGGTGCGCGACGACCGCGCGCTGATCGCCCGGGCCCGTGCCGCAGGGGTGAAGGTCGTCGTCGCGACCGACCTCTTGGCCTTAACACTGCTCACGCCGCCAGGCGAGTTCGGCGCGGACATCGCCGTCGGCTCCAGCCAGCGGTTCGGCGTGCCGCTGGGGTTCGGCGGCCCCCACGCTGCCTTCCTCGCGACCAAGCCGGAGTACGTCCGGCAGATGCCCGGCCGGCTCGTGGGGGTCTCCCGCGACGCGGCGGGAAAGCCCGCGTTGCGGCTCACCCTCCAGACCCGCGAGCAGCACATCCGGCGCGAGAAGGCCACCAGCAACATCTGCACCGCACAGGTCCTGCTCGCGGTCATGGCCAGCATGTACGCGGTCTATCACGGCCCGGAGGGGCTCAAGCGGATCGCCGCGCGCGTGCACGGCTTGGCCTGCCTGCTGGCGGAAGGCCTGCGCCGGTTGGGCTACGACCTCGGTTCTGCGCCGTTCTTCGACACGCTTCGGGTGCGCCCCGGCGGGGACACGCCCGTGCGCACTGCCGAGGACCTCCACGCGCGGGCGCGGGCGCGCCGGATCAACCTCCGGCCGTTCGCGGACGGATCGGTCGGCGTCTCGCTCGACGAGGCGACGACCCTCGAGGAGCTGCGAACGCTCCTGGACATCTTCGCCGGCGACCAGCCGCTGCCCTTGACGGTCGAGGCGCTGGCCGAGCAGGTGGCCCCGGGCCTGCCCGCCCCGCTCGCCCGGACCAGCCGGTACCTCACGCACGAGGTGTTCAACCGGTACCACTCCGAGCACGAGCTGCTCCGCTACATCCACCGGCTCCAGGCGCGCGATTTCTCGCTCGTGCATGCCATGATCCCCCTGGGCTCCTGCACGATGAAGCTGAACGCGACCGTCGAGATGATCCCGGTGACCTGGAAGGGCTTCAGCCGGATCCACCCCTTCGCGCCCGAGGAGCAGACCCAGGGCTACCAGGAGCTGTTCGCCCAACTGGAGCGGTGGCTGGCCGAGATCACCGGGTTCGCGGCCGTGTCGCTCCAGCCGAACGCGGGCTCCCAGGGGGAGTACGCGGGCCTGCTCGTCATCCGGGCCTACTACCGGGACCGTGGCGAGGGCCGGCGGGACGTCTGCCTGATCCCCGTGTCGGCCCACGGGACCAACCCGGCCAGCGCGACCATGGCGGGGCTCAGGGTCGTGCCCGTGGCCTGCGACGCGCGGGGGAACGTGGACCTGGGCGACCTCGAGGCGAAGGCGCGTGCGCATCGCGACCGGCTCGCCGCGCTGATGGTCACCTATCCGTCCACGCACGGGGTCTTCGAGGAAGGCATCCGGCGGATCTGCGCGATCGTCCACGAGCACGGCGGGCAGGTGTACATGGACGGGGCCAACATGAACGCCCAGGTCGGGCTCTGCCGGCCCGGGGACATCGGCGCCGACGTCTGTCACCTGAACCTGCACAAGACCTTCTGCATCCCGCACGGCGGCGGCGGGCCCGGCATGGGGCCGATCGCGGTGGCCGCCCACCTGGCCCCCTTCCTCCCCAGCCATCCGCTGCGCCGGGTCGGCGGCGCGAAGGCCATCGGCCCGGTCGCCGCGGCGCCGTACGGCAGCGCGAGCATCCTGCCGATCTCCTGGGTCTACATCGCCCTCATGGGAGCCGAGGGACTGACCAAGGCGACGCAGGTCGCCATCCTCAACGCGAACTACATGGCCAAGCGGTTGGAGAAGCACTATCCCGTGCTCTACACGGGCCGGCACGGCTACGTGGCCCACGAGTTCATCGTGGATGTGCGCCAGTTCAAAGAGACGGCCGGCGTCGAGGTGAACGACCTCGCGAAGCGCCTCATGGACTTCGGCTTCCATGCGCCGACCATGTCCTTTCCGGTCGCGGGCACCCTCATGATCGAGCCGACGGAGAGCGAATCCAAGGCCGAGCTGGACCGGTTCTGCGACGCGATGATCGCGATCCGGGGGGAGATCCAGGAGATCATCGAGGGACGGATGCCGCGAGACAACAACCTGCTCAAGCAGGCGCCGCACACGGCCCAGGCGGTCGCCGCGACCGCCTGGCCGCACCCCTACAGCCGCGAGCAGGCGGCCTTTCCCGCGCCCTGGGTGCGCGAGCACAAGGTCTGGCCGGCGGTCGCGCGCATTGACAACGCCTACGGCGACCGGAACCTCTTCTGCACCTGCCCGCCGGTGGAGCGCGAGTCGGAGTAACCCTGTCAGTCGAACCGGCGGCCGCGCCCCTCAACCTGCTCTCCGCGCTTCGCGCGCGCGGCCAGGAGATCCGCCTGGCGCGTCGGCTCGGGCACGCGAGCGCGTCGGGCGCAAGCCAGCGTGAGCTGGACCGCCTGGGCCAGGCTGATCCTGTGCCCGACCGACACGAAGACGGGCCGGACCTGGTCCCTCGTCCGCACCACCGCCCCGATCACATCCCCGTCCTCGTCGCAGAGGTCAGCGACCGAGCCGCGGGCCGCTCGCGGCTCGCCATGTCGCCCGAACAAGCGCGATTTGGCACAGCCGATCGTCGGCCGGTCCAGGAGCACCCCAAGATGGCAGGCGATGCCGGCCCGCCGCGGATGCGCCAGCCCCTGCCCGTCTATGAAAATCACCTCAGGCTCGTGCCGGACCCGGCTGAAGGCCTGCGCAAGTGCCGGGGTCTCCCGGAACGAGAGCAGTCCCGGAATGTAGGGGAAGGCCACCCGCTCCCGATGGACGACCGTCTCCACGAGGTCCAGGGACGGGAACGTCAAGACGACGACGCAGGCATGGGCCGTGTCCCTGGTAAAGGCCACGTCCGCGCCGGCCACCAGTCGGGGCGTGACGATCTCACCCTGAGCGACCACCCGGGCGCGAAGCTGCCGCTGGATCTCCAGCGCCTCTTGCGGGGAGACGTTCCAGGAGTGGAAGTGGCGGACTTCCATCAGCGCCCCTCTGACCGTCCGTCAGCTTGGCTCGATCGCGGCCAGCGCAGTATAGTAAGCGCGGCGAGGGAAAGTCACGGCATGGGGCAGCTTCTGTTGATGGGCATTGTCTGCCTCGGCATCGGCGGGGCGGCTCCAGCCTGGGCCGGCGAGGGCGCAGGCCGTGACGAGGCGCCGATGGTGCTCATACCCACCGGCCCGTTTCTGCGCGGCAGCCCGGCCGGGCAGGGCGACCCCGACGAGCAGCCGCAGCGCACCATCGAGCTGGACGCGTTCTACCTCGACCGGCACGAGGTCACGAACCGGCGCTACCAGGCCTTCCTGAAGGCGACCGGCCACCGCGTACCCGAACATTGCTGCGACCCCGGCTACAATCTCTGGCAGGGGACCGAGATCGCGCCCGCGCTCCTCGACCATCCGGTGGTGAACGTGGATTGGTTCGATGCCGAGGCCTTCTGCCGCTGGGCGGGGAAGCGGCTGCCGACCGAGGCGGAATGGGAGAAGGCGGCGCGGGGCGCGGATGGCCGGCTTTACCCCTGGGGCAACGAGTGGGATCGCACCCGTGCCAACGGCGTCGCGTACTGGGCGGAGCGGGACTTCGCCACGCCCGAGGAGGCCAAGGCCTGGTGGGCCGACCGCGGGGCAGAGCTCCTCGAGCGGCGGGGCATTCACGGCCTCCTGACGCTGCCGGTCACGGCGCTGGAAGCGGGCGCGACGCCGACGGGGATCCTGCATCTCGCCGGCAACGTCTGGGAATGGGTCGCGGACTGGTATGACCCCGCCGCCTACGCCGCCGCACCAGCGAAGAATCCGAAGGGCCCCGCGGCGGGCGAGTACAAGGTGACGCGCGGCGGCTCCTGGCTCAACCACCGGCACTTCCTCCGCGCCACAGCACGCGACGGCTCCCGCCCGACGATGCGCAACCACGGCACCGGATTCCGGTGCGCGAAGGACGCGGGCTGAGGCCGCCGGTGACGCCATGACTCGTCGGGAGTTGCTGATCCGGACCGGCTTTGCCGTCAGCGCCGCGGCGTTCGACGCCGCTCGCCCGGTGCTGGCCGCAGCGACCGCCGCCGCATCGCGGCCGGCGCTCGACACCTGGGAGGCCGTGCGCGACCAGTTTCCCCTCTCGCGGGACTTGATCCACATGGCCTGCTTCTTCCTGGCCTCGCACCCGACGCCGGTCCGGGAGGCGATCGAGCGGCACCGGCGGGGCCTCGATGAGAACCCGCTCGGCTACCTCATCGAGCACGAAGAGCGGCTGGAGGCCGCGGTGCTCCGCGCCGCGGCGGACTACCTCGGCGTCCGGCCGGAAGACATCGCGCTGACGGACAGCACGACCATGGGGTTGGGGCTCCTCTACGGCGGGCTGACGCTCCGGGAGGGGCAAGAAGTGCTCTCGACGGTGCACGACCACTATTCGACGGAGATGTCCCTCCGCCTGCGGGCGCAGCGCACGGGGGCGGCGTTTCGCCAGATCCCGCTCTACCGGCGGCTGGAGACCGTGTCCACGGCCGAGATCGTCGAGACGCTGGCCAAGGCCGTGCGCCCGCAGACGCGGGTCGTCGCCGTCACCTGGGTGCACTCCAGCACCGGGCTCAAGCTGCCGATCCGGGAGATCGCCGAGGCCCTGGCCACAATCAACGCGGCCCGGACGGAGGGCGACCGGGTGCTGCTCTGCGTGGACGGAGTCCACGGCCTCGGGGTCGAGGACGTGCGGATGGAGGACCTGGGCTGCGACTTTTTCGTCGCTGGGACGCACAAGTGGCTGTTCGGCCCCCGGGGGACCGGACTGGTCTGGGGCCATCCCCGGGCCTGGCCGGCCGCGAACGCGATCATCCCGACGTTCAACTTCAAGGCCTACCAGGTCTGGATGAAAGACCTGCCGCCGCAGCAGATCCCCATGGGCGCCTTCATGACGCCGGGCGGGTTCCACTCGTTCGAGCACCGCTGGGCGCTGGCCGAGGCTTTCCGGTTCCACCTCGCGATCGGGAAGGCCCGCGTTGCGGAGCGGATCCACGCCCTGAACCGCCAGCTCAAGGAGGGCCTGCTCCGGATGCCGCACGTGACGCTCCGGACGCCGCTCGCCGACGAACTGTCGGCGGGGATCACCTGCTTTGAGGTCGAGGGATGGAAGGCGGCCGATGCCGTGGACCGCCTGCACCAGCGCGGCATCCTGGCCACGGTCACGCCCTACGCGACGAAGTACGTGCGGCTTGCCCCGAGCCTCTTGACCTCGGCGGAGGAAGTCGAACAAACCTTAGGGGAGATCCGCCGGCTCAGGAGTTAGCGCGGCTCGTGCGCGCCGCTCCCCGTGCTGGCCTGGCCGGCCGCCCCGCCCGAGTCGGCTCCCACCACCTGTCGGACTTTCTCCAACAGCCGCTCCGCCGTGAATGGCTTCTGGAGGCGATCGCGGCCAACCCCTGCCAGGTCCGGACCTACCCTCGACCGGGGGCTGGTCATGAACAAGACCCGGACGTGTGGCCGCAATGCCTGGATCTGCCCAGCCAACTCGGGCCCATCCATCCAGGGCATCTCCTCTTCGGTCAACAGCAAGTGGATCGCACCGGGATACTGCTTGCAGAGCTGGATCGCGTGCAGGGCGTGGGCGGCGTTCAGACAGGTATACCCTTCGGCCCGGAGGATCTCGCAGGCCAGGTGCCGGCTCTGCGCTTCACTGTCCACCACCAGAATGGTGGGAGCTTCGGCAGGCGAGGACATCGCAGCCCCCTCCGACCCCCCTCGGGCACCGCCTCCTGTTGTCTCGGGGGGAGCGACTCTATGTCATGGGTTCGCTGACAAACAATCCCCCGCAAAGAGGGGCCAGGAAGAGGGGCCTCGGTGGCCGGCGGCCAGGGGCCGGCTACTCTGAGGCCCTGCGATGTAGGCGCAGGTAGAGGCTCTGCAGGCCCACAATGGTTTTGCCATCCCGGATCAGGCCGTCGCGGATGTGGGCGATGGCCTGATCCAGCGGCATCTCGACGATCTCGAGGACCTCGTCCTTGTCGAGCTGCTGGCGGCCCGGCGTGAGCTGGGTGCCGAGATAGATGTGAATGACCTCGTCGCAGAAGCCGGGGGCGGTATAGACGCTGGCGAGCAGCTCGAGCGAGCCGGCGCGGTAGCCGATCTCTTCCTCCAGCTCGCGCGCGGCGCAGCCTCTCGGGTCCTCGCCCGGCCCGAGCTTGCCGGCGGGGATCTCGTAGATAAAGGTCCGCAGGGCATGCCGGTACTGGCGGACCAGGACGACCGTGCCGTCATCCTTCATCGGCACGACAGCCGCGGCCCCGGGATGGTGGATGATCTCCAGCTCCACGGTGCCGCCGTTCGGGAGCGTCACCGTCTCCAGGAAGAGATTGAGGACCCGCCCTTTGAAGACGTTCTTGTCCATCGTGAGCGACCAGCTCGCCGCGACCAGCCCCTAGCGAAGGCCCGGTTCCGGAGCTTTGGGCTATTCGCTATTGGCGACTCGCTTCTTATAGAACGGCGGCGTGACAACGACGGCCGGGACGATGCGGCCGCGGATCTCTATGCCGATCGCGGTCCCCTCCTTGGCGTAGGCAGGCGGGACATAGCCCAGCCCGATGCCTTTCTGGAGGATCGGGGAAAGGTTCCCGCTCGTCACCTGGCCGATCGGCTCCCGCGCCTCGCCCGCGGCGAGGATCGTGAACCCGTGGCGCGGCACGCTCTTCTCCGTCAGCTCGAAGGCGACGAGCCGCCGGCTCAGTCCCTGCTCGGCTTGCTGCCGCAGGGCGGCGCGCCCCATGAAGTCGCCCTTGTCGAAGCTCACGACCCAGTCGGCCCCCGCCTCCAGGGGCGTCGTGTCCTCCGAGATGTCGTTCCCGTACAGGAGGTAGGCCATCTCCAGCCGCAGCAGGTCTCGCGCGCCCAGCCCCGCCGGCTTGAGCCCCAGGGGCTCGCCCGCCTGGAGCAACGCCCGCCAGAGCGTCGGTGCCGCCGACGCGGGCACGTACAGCTCGTAGCCGAGCTCGCCGGTATAGCCGGTGCGCGTGATCAGGGCCGGCGCGCCGGCGAGCGACCCCTCCAGGCCGCGGCGGACTTTGAGCACATCCAGCCCCGCCACGCCCAACGCGGTCAGGATCCCGCGCGAGGCCGGCCCTTGCAGCGCGAGCTGCGCCAGCTCGGCCGACCGGTCCGCCAGGGTGACGCCGCGCGCCCCAGCCGCCTGCTCGCGCAGCCAGGCGACGATCTTCTCCCGGTTCGACGCGTTCACGCAGAGGAGATACTCCTCGGGCTTGACCCGGTAGACGAAGATGTCGTCCTGGATCCCGCCCTGCCGGTTGCAGACCATCGAGTACTGGGAGGCCAGCACGTCGAGCCTGCTCACATCGTTCGTCGTGACGCGTTGGAGGAAGGCCAGCGCGCCCTCTCCCGCGACCCTTACGCGCCCCATGTGGCTGACGTCGAAGAGCCCGGCCTTCGTCCGGACGGTCTGGTACTCGTCCACGACACCGGAGTACTGGATCGGCATCTCCCAGCCGGCGAAGTCCACCAGCTTGGCGCCTGCGGCGCCGTGAGCGTCAAACAGGGGCGTGCGGTTCATGCGAGAGACCAACACCAGGTGGGGTCGGCGACGGGGACGGACCGGGCCGGACGGCGGCGGCAGGACAGCGGCGCGCTCATCGGAGCTGCAACAGCTCGACTTCGAAGGTAAGCGTCGCGTTCGGCGGGATCACGTTGCCAGCGCCGCGCGAGCCGTAGCCGAGATCCGGCGGGATGATCAGCTTCCGCTTGCCCCCGACCTTCATGCCCAGGACTCCCTCGTCCCAGCCTTTGATGACGCGTCCCGCGCCCACGCGGAACGAGAAGGGCTCGTTACGGTCGCGGGAGCTGTCGAACTTCGTCCCGTCGGCCAGCCAGCCGGTGTAATGCACGGTCGCCGTGTCGCCGATCTCGGCGGGCCGGCCGGTCCCGACGGTCAGCTCCACGTACTGGAGCCCGGTCTCAGTGGTCACGACCTGCCCCGGAGCGGCCGGCCCGGCGGGCTTCTCGTCCGCCCGCCCGATCGCGCTCACGTCCAGCAGCAGGGCGAGCAGGCT